>JAKAAV010000132.1 GCA_021802185.1 Chloroflexota bacterium
GATGACCGGGCCGCGTCCGGCCACCACGTCGACGCCGAAGCCGATCGCGTGGTAGGGCACGACGATGTCCGAGAAGAGGATCGCGGCGTCGACCCCGTAGCGGCGCACCGGCTGGAGCGTGATCTCGCAGGCCAGGTCCGGGTCGGCGATGGCGTCGAGGATCGATCCCGAGCCGCGCAGCGCGCGGTACTCGGGCAGGGACCGGCCCGCCTGGCGCATGAACCACACCGGGACGTGATCGACCCGCTCGCCCCGGCAGGCTCTCAGTAGGACTGGCTCCACCACGCTCCCTTCACCCGCCCAATCTAGGGGAGGTCGTCGCGCCGGCCCCGCGTCGGGGTCGTTTAGACTTGTCAGACCCCGTTTGGGGCGAGAGAGGGGTCGACGTGTCGCACGAGCGCGAGATCGCGGAGGAGCAGACGTTCCTGGACGTGGCCCTCGGGGCCCTCGACCACATGCGCGCCGAGGCCACGTCCCTGCGCGACAGCGTGGCGGTGGCGCACCGCCGCGGCGCCGGCGACCTCGTGGAGCGTGACGTCGTCATGGGCACGGCCCTGCAGCGGCTCGACCAGTTGGCCATCGGCGATCAGCCGCTGTTCTTCGGGCGCATCGACTACCGACCCAACGGCGAGGGCCGCGCGGACAGCTACCACGTGGGGCGACTGGCGGTCTCCGATGAGGACCTGAACCCCCTGGTGGTGGACTGGCGCGCGCCGGTCGCCGAGGCCTTCTACCGCGCCACCGGAGTGGAGCCGCTCAACCTGGCGCGCCGCCGCCACGTGGCCGACCGGCGTCGCAACGCGAGTGTCGGGCGCCAGCGGTGTCGGGCGCTCGCAGACGGCATTCCGACCGCCCCATCGTTCATCCGTGCGAGGGGACGCCTACCGCTGGTTCGTTCGCGGGGCGGCAGTGGCGTTCGGCGCCGCGGTCGCCGTCGGCGTGCTCTTCGCCGCCTTTCTCGCCGTTCGCGAGCTGCTGCTGATCTTCGTCGCGGTCCTGCTCGGTGCCGCGCTCGAACCGATCGTCGGGACCGCGCGCGACCGGCTGAACATGCCGCGCGCCCCCACGATCCTGCTCGTCTACCTGCTGTTCCTCGCGCTCGTGGGGCTGCTCGCGTTCCTCGTCGTCCCGAGCGCGGTCGCTCAGGGACCGCAGCTCCTGCACGGCGTCCAGGCGTTCCTCGATCACCTCCGGACGACGGCCCGCACGCTGCCGTCGCCGCTCGGCACGGTCGCCGACAACATGCTCGCGTCCGTGTCGGGCGGGCTCCAGAAGCCCACGGCGGCCAGCCCGGAGCTCGTGATCAACGCGGGCATGACGGCCGCGCAGGCGCTCATCGCGCTGGGCACCGTGCTCGCGATCGTGTTCTTCTGGATGACGGAGCGAGCCCGTCTGCAGCGCTACGCACTCAGCTTCATCCCCGCGGACCGCCGCCCCGGAGTGCACGAGGCCTGGAACGACGTCGAGCTGCGGCTCGGGCTCTGGGTCCGCGGCCAGCTCATCCTGATGGGCATCATCGCCGTCGCGACCGGGGTCGTGTACACCGTCATCGGGCTGCCGTCCTCGCTGCTCGTCGCCGTCCTGGCCGGCATCGCCGAGGCGATTCCCATCGTCGGGCCGGCGATCGGCGCGGTTCCCGCGATCCTCGTCGCGATCGCACTGCGACCGGATCTCGTGATCCCGGTGCTCGTCGCGTACGTCGTCATCCACGCCGCCGAGTCGAACGTGCTGGTGCCGCTCGTGATGCGGAACTCGATCGGGATCTCGCCATTCATGGTCCTCGTGAGCCTCATGATCGGGTCGGCCGTGGGCGGGATCCCGGGCGCGTTCATCGCTGTGCCCCTCACTGCCGGCGCGGAGGCCGTGCTGACGCGGCTGCAGGACCGGGAGACGCCGGTCGCACAGGAGCCGGCGCACGCGCCGGACGAGGCGAAGACGAAGGACGTTCCCCCGCCCGACTCGGCCGGGAGCACCTCCGCGCACTGACCGTCGACGGGGAGCGCGGCCGCTCGTCAATGTCCGTGTCGCCGCTCGATCGGCGGCCTCGCTCCCGGCCGCTGTTGCGCGGCTGCCGCATGCCGCGATGCGCCCGGGACGTCGCAGGTGCAAGGGACGGCCCGCCACCGTGGCCGGACGACAGGGAGGTGGGCATGAGCTCGGGTGCATCCACGCGGGATCCACGGTGCGGCGACGAGTGCACGGTCGTGCTCACGGACGTGACGCGCCGTTTCGACGACGTCACGGCCCTGGAAGGCATCTCGATGGGCGTCAGGGAGGGCACGATCCTCGGGCTGATCGGGCCGTCGGGCTCGGGCAAGACGACGACGATCCGGACCCTGACCGGATCGCTCGCCCCGACGTCCGGCACGGTCCGGGTGCTCGGCGAGGACCCGATGCACTTCCGGGCCTCGACCCGCGAGCGGATCGGCTACATGCCGCAGCAGTTCGTGCTGTACCGCGACCTGACCGTCGATGAGAACGTGGACTTCGTGGCCGCCCTGTTCGGGATGCTCTATCGGCGTCGACGCCGACGGGTCCGCGAGGTGCTCGAGATGGTCGAGCTGTGGGATGTGCGGGGCCGGCGCGCGTCACGGCTCTCCGGTGGCATGCAGCGGCGCCTCTCGCTCGCGTGCGCGCTCGTCCACGAGCCGTCGCTGTTCCTTCTCGACGAGCCGACCG
The DNA here is from genome assembly GCA_021802185.1 of Chloroflexota bacterium. Lineage (GTDB taxonomy): Bacteria > Chloroflexota > Limnocylindria > Limnocylindrales > CSP1-4 > JAJYNJ01. The sequence goes on from JAKAAV010000132.1 coordinate 2,680, forward strand.
CGGGGCTCGACCCGCTGCTCAGGCAGTCGGTCTGGCGCGAGCTCGGCCGGCTGCGCGACAGGGGCCGAACGCTGCTCGTGACGACCCAGTACGTGGGCGAGGCCGAGCTCTGCGACCAGGTCGCGCTGATCGCGCAGGGGCACCTCGTCGCGCTCGGCACCCCCGACGACCTGCGCCGGCAGGCGCTGGGCGGCGACCTCCTCTGGATCGAGACGGATCGCCCGATCGACGCGCGATCGATGCCGGACGTGCAGGGCGTCGAGTCGATCCGGCAGCACGGGCCCAGCGAGCTGATGGTGGTCGCGCGTGACGCGGGGGAGACGTCTCCGCGGATCGTCGACGCCTTCTCGTCCCAGGGCATCACGGTGACGGCAAGTCGCGAGGAGCGGCCTTCGTTCGACGAGATCTTCGCGCGGCTGGTCGAGCAGCACGCGCGGCGAGAGGCGGCTGCGTCGGAGCAGGATGCCGAGGGGCGGGGGCATGATGTCGCTGCTTAAGAGCCTCACGCGGATCGGGTCGTTCGCAGCGAAGGAGCTCCTCGAGGTCGTCCGGCGGCCGGGCGCGTTCATGAGCCTGGTCATCGGGCCCTTCCTGATCATGGCGATCTTCGGCATGGGGTACAGCGGATACCGCCGCCCCCTTGACACGGTGCTGGTGCTGCCACCGCAGACCGGCATCTCCCGGGACCCGGCCACCTACCAGCGACTCGCCGGTCCCGCCATCCACGTCGTCGCGGTGACGGCCGACGCGAACGCCGCGCTCGCCGAGCTCCGCGCGCAGCAGATCGACCTCGTGGTGATCGCGCCGCCGGACCTGCGGCAGCGGCTGCGGGCCGGGCAGCAGTCTGACATCGAGGTCGAATACAACGAGACGGACCCGGTCCGTGCCGGCAACGCGTCCGTGCTCGCCACACAGCTGAGCGACAAGGTCAACCAGCAGATCATCCAGGACGTCGTGCTGAAGGGCGAGCAGAGCCCCGTGGGGCAGGCGGCCGGGACGTCGATCCCGCCGAACGTCGTCGCGCAGCCGACCGTCGGCAAGCCCGTGAACATCGCCCCGACGACGCCGACGCTCGCGCTGTACTTCGCACCCGCGGTGCTCGCGCTGATCCTCCAGCACATGGGCGTGACGCTCACGGCGCTCTCGGTCGTCCGCGAGCGCCTCCACGGCACGATGGAGCTCTTCCGAGTCTCTCCGGCGTCGCCCGTCGAGATCCTCCTCGGCAAGTACATCGGGTTCGGGATCCTCAGCGGCGTGATCTCGCTCGTGACGCTCGGCCTCATGGTGCTCGTGCTGCACGTCCCCGACCTCGGGCAGGCGGGGCTGCTCGCCGCGATCGTCGCCCTGCTCGTGTTCGCGTCGCTCGGCCTCGGGCTCCTGATCTCGGTCGTCGCGGATTCCGAGAGCCAGGCCGTGCAGCTGTCGCTGCTCGTGCTGCTCGCGTCGGTGTTCTTCGGCGGCCTCGTGCTGCCGCTGACGGAGTTCCAGCCGATCGTCGGGAACGCGGCGTACGCGCTGCCGGTCACGTCGGCGATCGACCTGCTCCAGAACTGGATGCTGCGCGGCACGCTGCTTCGGCCCTGGGAGCTCGGCGTCCTCGTGGGTCTCGGCGCCGTCCTGTTCGTGCTGACGGCGCTGCAGCTCCGACGGATCGTCCTGAAGGGTTGACAGGGCTGCCGCGTCCCGAACGCCCGACCGGCCCGTCGCGACCCGGATCGGACGCGACGGGGGACGCCGAGGGGCCGGCTCGCGTCCGTGACGTGCCCCCCACGCTCCGCGGCCGACGGCGGTCGCGCCGGCGGCTTCGCGTGCTGGGGGCCGGGCTGATGGCGTACGGGGCGCTCGGGCTCGTCACGCTCGCGCTCGCGGCGGCGTTCGCCGCTGCGCCGCTGCAGCAGGTCGGAAGCCTCGGCCAGGCGCTCGCGACGCAGCGCGCGGCCCTGGTGACGGCTCTCTCGAAGACGTCCGCGGCGCTCGACGACGCGGCGACCAGCGCCGAGAACCTCCACACGTCACTCTCGGACGCACGGGCCGCGACCGGGTCCGCCGCCACGCTCTCGCGCCAGCTCGCGACGACATTGAACGGGCTCGGAACGGCAGCCGGCATCGACGTCTTCGGCACACGCCCGTTCGGGCAGCTTCAGGCGGGGTTCCAGCAGGCGGCGAGCCAGCTCCTGGACCTCGGGACGCAGCTGGACGGGATCGGAGCGGCGATCGACAGGAACGGCTCCGACCTCGACCGCGAGCGGCAGAACCTGTCGGCGATGCGCGACTCGGTTGACGCGCTCCGGTCCGGCGTGAGCGGCACGATCCTGCCGTCCTTCTCCGCCGGCACGATCACGGCGATGCAGATCGCGCTGTCGCTGCTCGCCCTGTGGCTCGCCATCCTGGCGCTTGGCGCGCTCGTCGTGGGGCTGGTGCTGTGGCGTGTGAGCGATCCGGCACGCGCACGCCGGGGCCGCCGGCCGCGGAGACCGCCGACCGGCGGGTCGTAGCGCGGTTGCAGCACCCCGGTCCGATTGTTGGGGCCACGGTAGCGCTCACCGGCGGACAATCCTCCGTGCCCCGCGCCCGTGGCGCGGCATCCGGGACGCGGCGTCCGAGCCGCGACGGAACCCTCTGGTGGAGGATCGCGTGGCGTTCCGCTTCAACCTGCGCGGCACCGGTGCCTCGGCCGACGACGGCCGGGAAGGCGCCGTGGCCACGATGACGACGGTGCCCCTCGCGGGAGTGGCCGGTGCCGCCCAGCCCGCGCGTGCCGAGGCGGCGGGAGCCGCCGAGCCGGCCGCGACCGCCACGAACGCGCGGCGGCTCTCGATCCACCTCTCGCGCGGGGCGCTCCCCCGGTTGACGATGCTCCTGCTGATCACGGCGCAACTCGCGGACCTCGCGACGTTCGGACTCGCGGTGCGGACGCACGGCATCGCCGACGAGGTCGGGCCGCTCCGGATGGTCTACCTCGTGGGCGGGTTCGGCGGCGTCGCCCTCGCGAAGCTCGCCGCGCTCGGCGTGATGATCGCGATCCTCGAGATCTACTCGCGGAGGACGGGCCACGGGCGATGGCTCGCGATCCTCGTCGCCGCGATGGGCGTGTTCGGCGCGCTCACGAACATCCTCGCCCTGGTCTAGTCACGCCCCTCAGAATGGCGGCCAGGGGATCGCCGGCCGGTCGGGGTCGGGCTGCGGGAACGTCCCCCTCGCAAGCAGGGCGTCGAGCCGTCGCGCGGTGAACGCGACCTCCCGGTTCGTCAGCAGGTCCCGGAGCCGTGCCCCGAGGTCGCCGTCGAGGCACGCCCTGAGGCGTTCGAGCGTCTCGCGCTCGTCGCGCCGGAACGGCGTGCCGCGCCAACCCCACAGGATCGTCCGCAGCTTCGGCTCGACCGCGAAGCAGATCCCGTGGTCCACGCCGTGCACGTGGCCGCCCGGGACGGGCAGGAGGTGTCCGCCCTTGCGATCGGCGTTGTTCACCACGGCGTCGAACAGCGCCATCGGCCGGAGGCGATCATCGCAGCGGCGCACGAGCGCGACCACGTCGACCCCGTCGTCGACGTCGATCCAGAGCTGCACCATGCCCCATCCGAACGGCCCATCACGCAGGAGCGTCGGCGGCGCGATCGCCCAGCCCGACGCCTCGGAGACGAGGTACGCGGCGTACTCCCGGTTGGCCAGCGTCCCGATGGGGAAATCCCACAGCGGGCGCTCCCCGCGGACCGGCTTGTAGACGCACGCGACCTCCGCCTCCGCCCCGTCGTCGTCTGTGCCGACGGCGCGGCAGTACAGGGTCGCGTTGGAGGCGTCCGCCAGGCGCCCGATGACGTCGAGGGTGCCTTCGCGAAGGAGCCGCAGCGCCGTCGCGCCGGGGACGGCCGCCGAGCCGGGCGCCGCTCCGGAGAGCACGAGGCGAGGACCCTCGTCGAGACC
>JAKAAV010000133.1 GCA_021802185.1 Chloroflexota bacterium
GTGGTGATGCGGGAAGCCGCCCGGCTCAGAGGGTCGTGCGGGAGCGCCGTCCCGAGATCCGCATCGGGGGCCGGGACGAGCCGCGGCCCGGCGTGGTCCACGTCGCCGAGTTGCGACATCGTCCGTTTCGAGCGATAGAGGTCGCCGTCGGCGGCCGCGACGAGGTCGCCCACCGTCCTGCCGCCCGCCGGGAACGCCGCGATCCCGATCGAAGCGCCGACCGGGACCGGCGCGCGGTCCGCGACGTGGCACGCCTCCGCGGCGAACGCCGCGGTGATCCGCTGGGCTGCGGCCGCGGCCATCTCCGCGTCGGCGTCCGGCAGGATCACCGCGAACTCGTCGCCGCCGTACCGCGCGGGCACGTCCGACGCCCGGAGCGTCGACCGTATCAGGTCGGCCGCCCACCGCAGCACCTGGTCGCCCACCTGGTGCCCGAGCGTGTCGTTCACGAGCTTGAAGTCGTCGAGATCGAGCATGAGGAGCGCGACGGTGCGTCGCGCGCGACGAGCGCGCAGCAGCTCCTCGCCGAGACGATCGTAGAGGTAGCGGTGGTTGTAGAAGTTCGTCAACGGGTCACGGTCGGCGAGCTCGCGCGCCGCCGCGTAGAGGCGCGCGTTCTCGAGGGCCATCGCCGCCTCGTTCGCCATCGTCGTCGCGAAGCGGACCGCGTCCTCGTCGAAGGCTCGCGGCTCTCGCGTGCAGATCTCGATGATGCCAAGCGATTCGCCCTTCGCCACGAGGGGCACCATCAGGCTGGCCGCCATCCCCATCGCCCGGAGCATCCGCACCTCGGCCGGGTCGGCCTCCGGCTGCCCGACGACGTTCACGCTCGGAGCCTGGTCCGCCAGCACGTGGCGCGTCTCAGGGAAATCGCCGAGGGCGTAGTTCGTGTCGCGTTCGTCGTCGCGCGGGTACGCGCCCAGCGTCCGGACGCAGTCGCGCTCGCGCTCCCAGAGGCTGATCGCGACGAGGTCCGCCTGCAGCGCCGGGGCGACATGCAGGGCGATCCTGTCCGCGACCTTGAACTGGTCGAGCGTCTGGGCCACCTCGCTCGTGAGGTCGAGCAGGCTGCGCATCTCGCGCTCGCGGCGATGCAGCTCCTCGAAGGCGCGGGCGCTCTCGATCGCGCTGCCGGCCGCGTCGGCGAGCACCTTCATGAGGCGGAGGTCGCGCTCGTCGAACTGCCGGAGCCCGAGCTTCGAGAGGGTCAGCACGCCGATGACCCGGTCGTCGAAGTGCATCGGCACGGCGATCATGGACTCGTCGATGTCGTCGGTGCCGGCGATGCGCACGCCCCTCGGATCCGCCGCTGCGTTGTCGACGAGCAGCGGCCTGTCGTGCTGCACGGCCCAGCCCGTGAGCCCCTCTCCGACCTGCATGCGGAGCACGTCCGCCGTGATGTCAGTGTACGTGCCGACCTCGCCCCGGAACGCGATCGGCTCGAGCGTGTCGGGCGGGGCGAGCAGGTAGAGGCGGCAGTTGTGGTAGTCGACGACGCTGCGCGTCTCCTCGACGATCGCGCGGCCGACCGACTCGACCGTGTTCAGCCGGTTCAGCCGGCTGATCGACGCCTGCACGACCGAGAGCTGCGCGGCCCACCGCTCGGACTCGGCGACGACCTCGGAGTTGTGGATCGCGACCGCAGCCTGGCTCGCGGTCATCTCCAGGAGCATGAGCTCCTCCTCGGTCCACGCGTGCGACTGGTGGCGCGCCGCTTCGAGGAAGCCGATCGCACGGCCGTCGTGGAGGAGCGGCACGAGCGCGTGCGCCTGGTATCCCGACCACGCGACCAGGTCGAGGCCTCCCGGCGTCCGGTCGCTCGACGAGCATGTCCACTTCTCGCCGTGCAGGAGCGCCTCGACGAACGGCGCGTCGGTCGGAGCCGCCTTCAATGGCTCGCTCTCGATCGGGAGCCCGTCCCAGGCCACGGGCCGGAGCACCGTCTCCTCGCGCATCGAGATCACGGCCAGGTCCGTCCCGAGGACGCGGTTCACCGATCTCACGATCGTCGCCAGGATCGTGGCCCGGTCGAACGTCTCGGTGAGCTCGCGTGCGACCTGGAGCAGCGTCCGGAGGCGCTCGTCGGGCGTCGCGGGAAGGAGGCCACGCTCGTTTCCGGGGTCGTCCTCGCGGCCGTGGTCGTGGTCCGTCGCCGCGTCGTGCGGGGCGGCATCGACGGGCGCGAGCGGGACCGGCGGAACGACGGCGGCGCGGCCGTCTCCCCCGTCCGCGTGGCGCGCCGGCACGGCGCGCGCGGTGCGATGGAGCGACACGTCCACGGCTGGCAGCGTACGCGGCGGGTCCGGGACCGCTCCCGCCCCGAGAGTACCGGGGCCTGCGGGACGAACGTACTACCGCGTGCTTCGGCCGCGTCGCAATCCGCGGTCCCGGCGTGACGGACGGCCGCCGGTCGATGTCGACGGCCGCCGTCCACGCGACGGCCGCCGGGCGATTGACACGCAGCGATTGACAGCCGCCGGGCGATGTCGACGGCCGCCGTCCACGCGACGGCCGCCGGGCGATTGACACGTGCGACGCTCCCGGCCTATCGTCCTGCTGACGGCGTGCGTCTCGTGCACCGTGCATTTGGTGCGCCGTCGTGGAACACACATCGGAGGCTCCCACTTCCCCGTGGAACCTGGACCCAGTCGCCGCGGCGCTTCGGGCGCCGTGGCCATCGCGCTGGTCCGGTCCACCCCGGGAACTCCGCGCGGGGCGGTCGGCGAATCGACCGCGGCGCCGGCGGGCGGCCTGATCGGCGCCTGACGGCCGGGCCGGGAGGCCAACCGCGCGCCACCCCAGGGGCACCGGATCCGCGCCCCGTGAGGTGGCAGATGCAGCTCTACCTGAGCCAGGTGATCGGCCGGCCTGTGCGCGATCGCCAGGGCGAGCCGCTCGGCAAGGTGGCCGACCTGATCGTCGCGATCGGTGACCGCTATCCGCCGGTCACCGGCCTCGTCGTGTCGACCGACCGGCGCAAGATCTTCGTCCCCTGGTCCGACGTCGCGACGTTCGACGCGAACGGCGCGCAGTTGTCGACGACCCGCATCGACGTCAACAAGTTCCGCCAGCGTCCGAACGAGCTGTTGCTGTACCAGGACCTGCAGGACAAGCAGATCGTCGACATCGACGGCCGCCGCGTCGTGCGCGTGAACGACCTCCGCCTCGACGAGATCGAGGGCAAGCTGCATCTCGTGGCGGTCGACGTCGGCGCGGCCGGCCTGCTCCGGCGGCTTGGGATCGAGGGCCCGTGGCGCACCATCGCGCGCAACCTGCACGTCGGTGTCCCCGAGCGCTACATCGACTGGGAGGACGTCGACCCGGTCGAGACGTCGATCGCGTCGATCCGCCTGCGCGTCCCCCACCAGGGCCTCCGGGAACTGCACCCCGCCGACCTGGCGACGATCATCGACCAGCTGACGCCGCGCGACCGTGCCGGCGTGCTCGCCTCCCTCGACGACGAGGCGGTGGCCGACGCGATGGAGGAGATGGAGCCCGAGACGCAGGTCGACGTGCTCGAGAACCTCGAACCCGCGCGGGCAGCGGACATCCTCGAGGAGATGAGCCCCGACGACGCGGCGGACCTGATCGCCGACCTGTCGGACGAGACGCGCGCCGAGATCCTGCCCCTCATGCAGCGGGACGAGGCCGACGAGGTCCGCGAGCTGCTCGGCTATCCCGAGGACACGGCCGGCGGCATCATGACGACGGCGTACGTGGCGATCTCCGAGGACCTGTCGGCAGGCCAGGCCATCGAGAAGCTGCGCGAGCTCGAGCCGGACGCCGAGACGATCTACTACGTCTATGTCGTGGACGCCGACGAGCACCTGGTCGGCGTGCTGTCGCTGCGCGACCTGATCGTCGCCCGGCCCGACACGCCGGTCCGCGAGTTCATGCACGAGGAGCCGGTCGCGGTCGGGGTGCTCACGCCACAGGAGGAGGTCGCGCAGGTCGTTGCGCGCTACAACCTGCTGGCCGTGCCGGTCGTCGACGACGACGGACGGCTGCAGGGCATCGTGACCGTGGACGACGCGATCGACACCGTGCTGCCCACCGCCTGGAAACGCCGACTGCCCCGCCTGTACAGCCGGACCGGCGGGTAGCCGGAGCCGGTCGGGATGCCGGTGCCCACCCTCCCCTTCGTCCAGCGCATCCGGGACGCCCGTCGACGTACCGGCGGCCCCGCCACGCCCGGCGCGTCCGGCGGGCCCGGCACCATCGGCGCGTCCGCCCCGTCGCGCGCCATCCGCTGGCCGTCGGGCATCACCCCGCGGACCGCGACGCGACTGCGTTTCGCCGCGGTCCTCGGCGTGCTCGGTCCCGGCCTCGTCAGCGGCTTCGCCGACAACGACGCCGGCGGCATCACCACGTACTCGCTCGCCGGCGCGCAGTACGGCTACGACCTGCTCTGGGTGCTGCTCGCCTCGCAGATCGTCCTGTTCTTCACCCAGGAGGTCGGCGCGCGCCTCGGTCTCGCCACGGGCCAGGGCCTGACCGGCCTCGCCCGGGAGCGGTTCGGGGTCCGCTGGGCCGCGTTCGTGACGCTCACGATGCTGGTCGCGAACCTCGGCTCGACGATCGCCGAGTTCGCCGGCACGGCCGCGGCGCTGGGGCTGTTCGGCGTGCCGACGCCCGTGAGCGTCGTCGTCTCGGGCGGCGTCGTCATGCTGCTGCTGACGCGCGGCACCTTCGGCCGCGTCCAGTACCTGTTCGTGGCAGTCGGGATCGGCGTCTCGATCGCGTACCTGATCTCGGCCATCCTCGCGCGCCCGGACTGGGGCGTGGCGATGCACGCCCTCGTGATCCCGAGTGGTTCCTTCAACGCCGCATACTGGGTCGCCGTCGTTGGCACGGTCGGCACGACGATCACGCCGTGGGGGCAGGCCTTCATCCAGTCGTACGTCGCCGACAAGCGGCTGGGGCCGGAGGACCTGCTCGGCGAACGACTGGACGTCGGCCTCGGGGCGCTCCTGACGAACCTCATCGCCGGCTTCATCGTCGTGGCGTGCGCGGCCACGCTGTTCGCGAGCGGGCACACGCACATCGCCGACGCAGCGGACGCCGCCCGCGCGCTCGCCCCGCTGGCCGGCGAAGGAGCCATGGTGCTGTTCGCGGTGGGCCTGCTGGCGGCGTCGTTCCTCGGGCTCGGGGTGGTGCCGCTCACGAGCGCGTACTCGGCGTGCGAGGCGTTCGGTTGGGAGAACGGGGTCGACCGCCGGCTCGGGGAGGCACCGGCGTTCTACGCGCTGCTCGCATTCTTCGTCGTGTTCGCCGCGCTGTTCGTGCTGCTGCTGCCGTTCTCGTCGCTCATCCAGGTCATGTTCCTGGCGCAGGTGCTGAACGCCCTGCTGCTGCCGTTCGTGCTGGTCTTCGTGATGCTGATGTCGCGCGACCGCCGGGTCATGGGCGACCTGGTGAGCGGTCGGGTCCTGCTGTCGATCGGATGGGCGGGGACGGCCCTCCTGATCCTGCTGTCGCTGGTCCTGGTCTGGACGTCGTTCGGGCTGTAGGGCGATGCGGAGGATGGGAGCGAGCCGGGACGGCGCGGGGGCGGGCGATGGCGCCGCGACCGTCCGCGCGTCCGTCCGCGCGTCCGTCCGCGCGCGCCGGATCCGCCTGGCCGCCATCCTCGCCGTGCTCGGGCCCGGGCTCGTCAGCGGCTTCGCCGACAACGACGCCGGCGGTATCACGACCTACTCGCTGGCCGGCGTCCAGTTCGGCTACGACCTGCTGTGGGTGATCCTCGCCAGCCAGATCGTGCTGTTCTTCACGCAGGAGGTCGGCGCCCGACTGGCCCTTGCGACCGGGCAGGGCATGACGGGGCTCATCCGCGAGCGCTTCGGCGTGCGGTGGGCGGCGTTCGCCGCGCTCACCATGCTCGTCGCGAACCTCGGCACGACCGTCGCCGAGTTTGCCGGGATCGGGGCCGCGCTCGACCTCTTCGGCGTGCCGGTTCCGGTCAGCGCGGTGATCTCGGCCGTCGCGGTCGTCATCCTCATCGCCGCCGGAAACTTCGGCCGCGTGCAATACGCCTTCGTCGTCGTCGGCATCGGCGTCTCGCTCGCGTACGTCGCGTCGGCCGTGCTCGCGCATCCCGACTGGGGGCGAGCCGCGGTGTCGCTCGTCATCCCGCACGGCACGCTCACCAACGCCTACTGGCTCGCCGTCGTCGGGACGGTCGGCACCACGATCACGCCCTGGGGGCAGGCGTTCATCCAGGCGTACGTCGTCGACAAGCGGCTGGGCCCCGAAGAGCTGGGGCCCGAGCGGTTGGACGTGGGCCTGGGCACGCTCATCACGAACCTGGTGGCCGCGTTCATCGTGGTCGCGTGCGCGGCGACGATCTGGGCCACGGGCGCCGGCGCTCACCTGAACCCGAACACGTTCACGGCCGCGGATGCCGCGCGCGCCCTTGCACCGATTGCGGGCCACGCGGCCGAGGTGCTGTTCGCGGTCGGGTTGCTGGCGGCGTCGCTGCTCGGGCTCGGTGTGGTGCCGCTGTCGTCGGCATACACCGCGTGCGAGGCGTTCGGCTGGGAGACCGGGGTCGACTGGGGCTGGCGGGATGCCCGCGCGTTCTACTTCTTCCTT
>JAKAAV010000134.1 GCA_021802185.1 Chloroflexota bacterium
TCCCCTGCCGAACGGGGGGTACCGCATCTGGTACGAGGCGCGCCTGCCCGACGAGAGCCACGAGCTGCGGACGGAGTTCGTGCCGGCCTGAGCACGTCGCGGCGCCGCGCGGCTACGTGCGGCGTGGCCCCCGCCGGCTCCTCGGGCAGTCCATCACCGGTCGGCGCGGTTCCCCGCCGGCTCCTCCGGCGGGTCGAACGCGACTGCCGCGTACCCGACGGTTCGCCACGGGTCGCCGCCCGGGACATCGGCCGACGTCGCCGCCGCGAGCAGCGCGCCCCGGTCCACGCCCATCGCCCGGAGCGCCGCGAGCGCGAACACGGTCGGCTCGATCCCGCACATGCCGCACGCCAGGCCCGGGATGTCCGACTGCCGAAGCGCGTCCTCGAGGCGCCCCAGCGCGTCGCCGTCGACGTCGAGCAGCGGCGGCAGCAGGGTGCGCGTGACGGCCTCTGCGTCGGTCGCCGACGGGTAGTGCGCGAAATCCGTGCTCGCGGCGAGGACCACGTCAAGGCCCTCGGCGCGTCGTGCGGCGAGGAGCCGGCCGAGTACGGTCCCGGCCCCGATCCCGGCGCGTGCCCAGCCGAACGAGACGAGCAGCGGCACGATGGGCGTGCCGGGACAGGCCCGCGCGATGAACGGGAGCTGCACCTCGATGGAGTGCTCGCGCCGGTGGGCGTCCGGCAGCGCAAGGAACGGCTCGCCGAGCGCCGCGATGTGCGCCGCCAGGTCGGTGTCCACCGGCACGTCGCCGATCGGTGTCCGCCACGCGCCGGCGGGCCAGACGGCGACGCCACTCAGCCCCGCCTCGTAGTGGTTCGTGCCTGCGATGACGATGACGTCCGGCGGATCCTCGCGGAGGGTTCCCCACGCCGCGGCAGCCACGCGACCCGAGTAGGCGAGGCCGGCGTGCGGGACGACGAGCCCGATGGGCCGGCGGGAGGTGGCGGTCGCCGGCCCGGGGTCGTGGCCGCCCTGCCGCAGGGGCTCGACGGGAGTGGCGCGCTGCGGGTCGGCGAGCTGTGCGTCGACGAGCCGGCCGAGGGCCTCCGGTGACGCCGGGTAGAACGTGCCGGCGTGTGCCGGCTGACGGACGGCCGTGTCATGCCCTCCCATCGATGGCGAGACCGGCGAGCGCCTGGCCGCACGAGGCGCAGCAGCCATCGCGCAGCCCGACGCTGGCCGCGCGGTAGCCCGAGCGGCGGATGAGGAGCGCGCCGCAGGCGGTGCAGTACGTGTCCGTGTCGTCCTCGCCCGCCACGTTCCCGACGTAGACGTGCCGCAACCCCGCGCGACGTCCGATCTCCGCCGCCTCTCGGAGGGTTCGGATCGGCGTCGGCGCGACGTCCGCCATGCGGTACGCGGGGTAGAAGCGGCTGAGGTGCCAGGGCGTGTCGTGGCCCACCTCACGCGCGATCCAGTCGGCCGCCGCCGCCAGTTCCGCAGGATCGTCGTTCAGGCCCGGGATCAGGAGCGTCGTCAGCTCGACCCAGATCCCGAGCCGGCGCATCTCGACGATGGTCTCCCTGACGGGCTCGAGCCGCGCCCCACACACCCTGCGGTAGAAGCGGTCGTCGAAGGCCTTCAGGTCGACGTTCGCCGCGTCGAGGGTCGGCGCGAGCAGTTCGAGCGCCTCGGGCGTCTCGTAGCCGTTCGTGACGAACACGTTGAGGAGGCCGGCCCGGCGGGCGAGGACCATCGTGTCGAGCGCGTACTCGAGGAAGATCGTGGGCTCGACGTAGGTGTAGGCGATCGAGCGCGCGCCGGCCGCGAGCGCCTCGCGAACGATCTGGCGCGGGGGCAGGCTGCGGACGGGGAGATGGAGACCTTCGCGCGGCGCCTGCGACATCTCCCAGTTCTGGCAGTGGCGGCAGTGGAAGTTGCACCCGCGAGTGGAGAACGAGTAGGCATTCGTGCCGGGCGCCACGTGGAAGAACGGCTTCTTCTCGATCGGCTCGACGTGCGTGGCGACGGCCTCGCCGTAGACGAGGCTGACCAGGGTGCCGTTGCGGTTCTCGCGCACACCGCAGATGCCGGAGCGGCCCTCCCGGATGAGGCACCGGTGTGCGCACGCATCGCAGCGGACGGTGGGTGCCTCGGTGTGGCCCGACAGGCGCGCGAGCGGATCCTCGACGCGCGTGGCGAGCAGGGCGCGGGCGATGCCGGGACCGCTCAGGTCGGGCTGGCGGGGCCTGCGGGGATCGACGGGGGCGCCGGCGCGGACCCCGGGGACGGGCGGGGCGTTGGTGTAGGCCGGGTGCTCCTGGGCGCGCAGCGGACCGTGGTGTGACATGCGGCGAGTATGGGCGGGGTGGCAGGCCGGGGACACGGCCCGAGGGCCCGACGCTCGGTCGCCGTTCGGCCCCTCGAACCTCCCCGGCCGCGGGGTTGAGCCTGCGCCTGGGGGACCGCGACGGCCGTTGGGGCGTGTCCGGACTCACGACACCGCGAGCGCCGCGATCCCGGCCACGACGACCACGGCGCCGAGCAGTCGGCGCGGTCCGACGGGCTCCGCGAGGAACAGCCCGGCCAGGATCACCGCGATGACCACGCTCGTCTCCCGCGTCGCGGACACGGCGGCGGCCGGCGCCATCGTGAGCGCGGTCAGGACCAGTGCGTATGCCCCGAACATGCCAAGGCCGGCGAGCATGGTCGGCGGGCCCAGCTCGGCGCGCACGGCCGCGATGCCGCGCCGGCGTCCGAGCCAGGCCACCGAGAGCAGCGAGGGCGCCGTCATCGTGATCTCGTAGTAGGTGACCGGCGCCGCGTGAGTCACGCCGGCCTTGTCGATGGTCGTGTACCCGGCGATGCAGGCCGCGATCGACAGCGCGAGCACGACGTCCGCGGCGCCCGCGTCGCCGTGGGGCCCGCGGACCGCCACGACGCCGACACCCACGAGGACGACCCCGGTGGCCGCGATCGGCGAGCCCGCGGTACCGGCGATCGCGATGCCCGCGATGAGCACGAGCACGGGCGCCAGGCCGCGCGCCAGCGGGTAGATGACACTCAGCTGCGCGCGCCCGTACGCCGCGCCGAGGAGCACGAGGTAGGCGAGCTCGAACCCGGACGAGGCGATGGCGAGCGGCACGACGGGGCTCGCCGCCCGCCACGTCGCGGCGACGAGCGGCAGCGGCAGCGTGACGGACAGCGCGGCGGCGACCGCCGTGGCCACGCCGGGATCCCGCGAGCGCGCGACGAGCAGGTTCCAGGACGCGTGGATGAACGCCGCGCCGAGCGCGAGGGCGAGGGCGGTGGCTGGCATCCGGCAGCCTCGCCCGCCGGGTCAGTGGGGCGGAAGGTGCGGCGCGAGACGCGCGGCGAGCTGCGGCCTGGGCAGCGCGCCGACGATGCGGTCCACGACGCCTCCGTCGCGCATGACGACGAGTGTCGGGATGCTGAACGCCTGGAACCGCTGCGCCAGGGCGGGATTGGCGTCCACGTCGACCTTGATGACCTTCAGGCGCCCCGCGTGCTCGCGTGCGAGATCCTCGAGAATCGGCGCGACGAACCGGCACGGCGCGCACCACGTTGCCCACAGGTCGACGACCACGCTGACCTGCGCCGCGGCCTCGACGTCGAATGTCGCGTCGGTGGCGTGGACGAGCCAGGGCAGCGTGGCCTTGCAGTTCGCGCACGCCGGCACGCCGCGCGGGCTCGGCCGGATGCGGTTCTTCGTGCCGCAGGCGGGGCAGATCAGGATCGAGACGGGGCCGTCGGGTCGGAGGGAGCGGCCGCCGCGGGGAGAGCCCGGGTCGGGCGAGGGGTCGGCAGTCATGGCTTCTTCTCGAGAAGTGCGAGCCCTCGAAGGAGCTGGGTGTCGCCGCTCTTCTGGAGCTGCGCAGCGGTCATGTGCGAGATGCCTGACGGCGTGACCGGGGACGCCGTGATCGGCAGCGCGACGACATCGTTCGGCGTGATGCCCTTGTGCCAGATCTGGTGGCCCTTCGGCGTCAGCCACTCCGCGACGCCGATGCGGACCTCCGAGCCGTCGCTCAGCGAGTAGGTCTGCAGCACCGTCCCCGTCCCGAACGTCGTGACGCCGACGATGGGCGCCCGGCCGTAGTCCTGAAGCGCGCCGGCGAGGATCTCGGCAGCGCTCGCCGTGCCGTTGTCGACGAGCGCGACCATCGGCATCTTCGTCGCGACGCCGCCGGCCTGTGCCTTGGCGACGGTCTCCTGGCCCGCGGCGTTGCGCTGGATGAACACGGTGTCGCCCGCGGGCAGGAACTGGGACGCCGCGCCGACCGCCTCCGACACGTATCCCCCGGGGTCGCCGCGGAGGTCGAGAATGAGGCCGGTCGCGCCGGCGCCCTGCGCCGCCTTGAGCGCGGCCGTCAGCTGTGCCGCGGCGTTCTGCGCGAACTGCTCGAGACGCACGTCGGCGATCTTCGTGCCGGGGAGCATCGCCCACGTCACGTTGGGGACCGTGATGGCCTCGCGGGTGACGGTCACCACGCGGCTGGTGGTCGCGCCCGGGTCGAGCACGCGGATCGTGACCTTCGAACCCGCCGGTCCACGCAGCTGGCTCGCGAGGGCGTCGAACGACGCGGAGGTGACGTCCTTGCCGTTCACGGCGAGGATGAGGTCCCCCACCCTGAGCCCGGCCTTCTGCGCGGG
This sequence comes from Chloroflexota bacterium, assembly GCA_021802185.1. Lineage (GTDB taxonomy): Bacteria > Chloroflexota > Limnocylindria > Limnocylindrales > CSP1-4 > JAJYNJ01. The sequence goes on from JAKAAV010000134.1 coordinate 4,618, forward strand.
GCTCCCGTCGAACACCGAGATCACCGCGGGCCCCTGGGTCTTGATCGAGATCTCGACGCCGATGCCCTGGTACTTCCCGGACAGGTCCGACGACAGCGCGGCCGCCTCCTGCGGCGTCAGGAAGTCGCTGTGGCCCGTGTCGCCGAGCGCATTCACGAGCCCGCTGATCGCCCCGTACGTGAGCGCCTTCGGGTTCAGCGCCGCGCGGTCGACGTAGTGTTGATCGACGAGGTTCCAGGCCTGATACAGCAGGCCGATCTCCGACCGCGCATTGGCGGGCGGAGCGGTGTCGAGCGACCCCGCCGCGGGGACGAGGCCGGACCCTGCGTAGCCGATGCCCGCGAGGAAGCTCGCCGCGGCGACGATCGCGACGACCAGGAAGCCGGTGATGCCGCGCACCACGCCACGGCGCTGGCGCGGACCGGGCCGCGGCGGCCACCGTCCCGGGGCGCCTGCAGGAGCCGGCGACTCGGGTGCCCCTGGCGGCGGCCACGACGACGCCTCGCCCGGCTGTGCGGTGGGCGGCCACGACTGCCTCGCGTCGGCCGGCTGCCACGTCGGCGGCGCGTCGAGGGGCGCGGTCGGGTCGGGCCGGGGATCGCCGGCGGTCGTGTCGCTCGGCGGTCCGTCGGGCGCAGGGTCGCCGGTGGGCCGCGCGGGGTCGCCTGCGGGGGATGGGTCGAGCGGGTTCATGCGGCATCCAGCCTACATCGGGAGGACGGGCCGGGCCCCCGCGTGAGGCATGGGCCCGCTCGGCGGCAGCCCTGGGTGCAGACGAGGCGGGCAGACGAACGACCGGGCGCCCTTCGGCGCCCGGTCGTTCGTCGGTGTTCGTGCTGCCGTCGGGAGGCCTCACCCGGCGGCCACGCCGGTCACCTTCGCGTGTACCACCCCGCGACCCAGCCGATCGCGCCGGACGTGCTCCGGACCCGATACCAGACGCGTCCGTACGCGTCGCGGTGCGCGTCGAGGACGCCGAGGCGCGACCCTCTCGAGACCGTCGTGATCCTGGCGTACGCCGGGCTCGGTCCTGTCCGGACGTTCAACCGAGCGGTCGCGTAGCGGTAGTACAGGATCCGGATCGAGGTGGCGGCGTAGGTCGCGGTCGCGAGCCCGAGGTGCGTGTGCCCGAACGTCATGAAGGGCACGGTGAGCCCGTAGATGCTCGTGACCCTGACGCCCTGCGTCAGCGCACTGATGACCCTGCCGTTCCCGAGATAGATGCCGACGTGCGAGCCGTTGTTGAAGAAGACGAGGTCGCCGGGCTGTCCGCCGGAGGTGCTCGTCTGACCGCGCGAGCGCAGATACGTCAGCTGGGCGTAGGCGCTTCGGGTGCTGCCGATCCGCGACGCGATGCCGTTGTCGGCGTACACGCGGTACACGAGGCCCGAGCAGTCGAAGGTCGTCGGGCCGTCGGTGCCCCACCGGTAGGGGGCATTCAGGTGGCTCATCGCGTCGGCGATGACGCCGTCGGCGAGGGTGCCGGTGGACGCCGCGGTGGCTGGCGGTGTCGCGGCCACGAATGCGAAGAACGAGAACGCTGCGAGGGCCGCAAGTGCCGCGGCCCGAAGTCGTGAGATCTGTCCCACGATCCCTCCGATCTACCAGGACATCGCCGCTCGATGGCGATGGCGGTGGGGTGTGCCGCCGTTCGGGAGATCGGAGAAGGGCGCGAGGCGCGTCGGCAGGCGGAGGCCCTGGCGGGTCCGTTGGCCGTCGGAAACGACGGCGGAGAGCACGACCGATGCAGCCGTGTGGCGGCGTCTTCGGTTGTCAGTGCTCCCTGGATCGCATGCCTGCCGGTTCGACGAGGGACGCTAACGGGTGATCGAGACGGCCGCCTCCCCCATATGCATGAGACGGCAGGGCTCCGGCCCGATCTGCAACAGACGTTGCAGGCCGGCCGCGCGTCGCGCCGTGGCCGCGCATGGCCCGGCCGCGCGGGGC
>JAKAAV010000135.1 GCA_021802185.1 Chloroflexota bacterium
GATCGCCAGAAGCTGGGCCGCGAACAGGGCGAGCGTCAGGATGACGCCGGCCAGGGCCGCGATGACCTTGAGCTCGGAGACGATGTCCCCGAGCTCCGCCTTCAGCAGCGCGACGTGCGCGTGGAGCAGCGCCATCGCGCCGTCCTTCACGCGCTTGATCTCGTCGATGACGCCGGGCGCGGGCCGGGACGGGTCGCCGGGCTCCGTGCCGGGTGGCGGCGGGGGCGGAAACGCGGAGTCCTGCGCACGCTCTGTCGTCAGCGGAATCCCCCCTCCCTGGGTCGAGCTGCCCACGCGCGTCCCACCGGGGCAGCAGTCGGTGGGGACAGGATAGCGCGGCCGATTCCTCGCAACACCCGTTCCGCGACGGTGGCCGCATTGCGGGCCGCTTGCGCGGGCGTGCGGCTTCGCGGTGCTGGGACGACCGCGGCGCCCCGACGACGAACGGCGGCGGGTCTCCCCGCCGCCGTCCAGTGGCCTCTTTCGCGTGCCCTGCCTCGCGCGAACGAGGCAGGAGTTCCGACTAGAAGTCGCCCATGCCGCCGGGCGGCATCGCCGGCGCGGCCTGCTTCGGCTCGGGCTTGTCGGTGACCATCGCCTCGGTCGTCAGCACCATGGCCGCGATCGACGCCGCATTCTCGACCGCCGAGCGCGTGACCTTGGCCGGGTCGACGATGCCCAGCTTGAGCATGTCGTCGTACCTGCCGCTGATCACGTCGTAGCCGAGGTTCGTGTTCCCCGACTCGGCCTGCTTTCGACGAACCGTCTCGAGCACGACCGCGCCGTTGAGACCGGCGTTGCGGGCGATGATCCTGAGCGGCTCCTCGAGCGCCGCGCGCACGACCTCCGCTCCGATCCTGGCGTCGCCATCGAGCTCGAGCCCGTCGATCGCCGAGGCGGCGTTGATCAGGACGACGCCTCCGCCGGGAACGATCCCCTCCTCGACCGCCGCGCGGGTGGCCGAGAGCGCGTCCTCGACGCGATGCTTCTTCTCCTTGAGCTCGACCTCGGTCCCTGCGCCGACCTTGATGATCGCGACGCCGCCGGACAGCTTGGCCAGCCGCTCCTGGAGCTTCTCCTTGTCGTAGTCCGAGGTGGTGTCCTCGATCTGCGCCTTGATCTGCTTGATCCGCGCGTCGATCTCGCTCTGCGAACCGTGGCCCTCGACGATCGTCGTCTCGTCCTTGTTCGCGACCACGCGCCGCGCCCGGCCCAGGTCGTCGATCGTCGCCGCGTCGAGCTTCTTGCCGAGCTCCTCGCTGATGACCTGGCCGCCGGTCAGGATCGCGATGTCGCGGAGCATCTCCTTGCGGCGGTCGCCGAAGCCCGGCGCCTTCACCGCGAGGACGTTCAGCACGCCGCGGAGCTTGTTCACGACGAGCGTCGCGAGCGCCTCGCCGTCGACGTCCTCGGCGACGATCACGAGCTCCTTCTTGCCGAGCTGCAGGACCTTCTCGAGGACCGGGACGATGTCCGCGATCGCGGAGATCTTCTTGTCGGTGATGAGGATGTACGGGTCGTCGAGCGCGGCCTCCATCCGGGTCGTGTCGGTCACGAAGTAGCCGGAGATGTAGCCACGGTCGAACTGCATGCCCTCGACGTACTCGGTCTCGAAGGCGAGCGTCTTCGACTCCTCGACGGTGATGACGCCGTCCTTGCCGACCTTGTCCATCACCTCGGCGATGAGGTTGCCGATCTCCTGGTCCGCGGCGCTGACGGTCGCGACCTGCGCGACCTCGTCGTGCCCGCGGACCGGGGTCGCCGCGCGCCTGACGGCATCCGCGACGGCAGACGCGGCCTTCTCGATCCCGACCTTCATCTGCATCGGGTTCGCGCCGGCGGCCACGTTCTTCAGGCCGTCGTTCACGATCGCCTGGGCGAGGACCGTCGCGGTCGTCGTCCCATCGCCGGCGACGTCCTCGGTCTTGGTCGCGGCCTCCTTGAGGAGCTGCGCGCCCATGTTCTCGAACGGGTCGTCGAGCTCGATCTCGCGGGCGACGGTGACGCCGTCGTGCGTCACGGTCGGCGCGCCGAACTTCTTGTCGAGCGCCACGTTGCGGCCCTTCGGGCCGAGCGTGGTCTTGACGGCGTCGGCGAGGGAGTCGATCCCCTTCTTCAGCGAGCGCCGGGCGTCCTCGTCATACGCGATCAGCTTTGCCATGGTCTCCCCTGCGTCCTCTCTGCGGCGCGGCGTCGCACCTCGACGCCGTCGCGGGTCCTCCGGCTTCCCGCGTGGAGCCTCCCCGCGTGATTAGCACTCTCGAGGTGAGATTGCTAACACATGTCGCCGGAGCAGTCAAGAACGCCCGCCCAGGCCGCCTCCGGTTGGGCGGAAGCGAGCCACCTGGCGTTCGCCTTCTGGGCCGGCGAAGAGCTCGGCGACATCGCGTCGACCCAGTACGTGCGCTCGCTCGACCATGGGCGCGTCCGCTCCCGTCCTGATCACGCCGTGGCGCGCGCCCGGCCGGATGCGCGATACCCTGCGCAGATGCCGTCGCCCGATCCCCACCGAGCCGTCATCCTCGCCGTCGGTACCGAGCTGACGACGGGCCAGACGCGCGATTCCAACGGCGGCGACATCGGCGCGGAGCTGAGCGCACTCGGCGTGCAGGTCATCCGCATCATGCAGCTGCCCGACGACCTCGACGCGGTTGCGGACGCCTTCCGGCGCGGGATGGACGATGCCGACCTCGTCGTCAGCACCGGTGGCCTCGGACCGACACCGGACGACCTCACGCGGGAGGCGATCGCCCGGGCCGTCGGCGCAAGGGTCCACGTGGATCCCGAGCTCGAGCGCTGGCTCGTCGAGCTGTTCGAGCGGCGGGGCATGCGGATGCCCGACGCGAACCGCAAGCAGGCCTGGCTGATCGACGGGGCAGAGGCGCTGCCGAACCGGGGCGGCACCGCGCCGGGCTGGTGGATGGAACGGGATGGCCGGATCGTGGTCGCGCTCCCGGGTCCGCCCCGCGAGGCCCTGCCGATGTGGCGTTCGGACGTGCTGCCACGGCTCCGATCGCACGGCATCACGGCCCAGATCGCCGTCCGGACGCTCCGGCTCACCGGGATCGGCGAGTCGCACGTGGCCGAGGCGCTCGGCGAACCCATGCTGCGTGCCGCCAACCCGGTCGTCGCGACGTACGCGCGACCCGACGCGGTAGACGTCCGGATCACGGCGCGGCCGGGCCTGGCCTCCGACCGAGGCGCTGTGCTGAGCGCGGAGGAGATCCTCGCCGACGCGCAGCGCCGGGTCGAGGTCGCGCTGGGCCGCCATGTCTTCGCGTACGACGACGAGACGTGGCCGGACGTGCTCGGGCGCGCGCTCGGCGATCGGACGGTCGCGACGTGGGAACGAGGCACCTCCGGAGCGCTCGCCGCCCTGCTGGCGCACGCGCCGTGGTTCACGTTCGGGGAGATCCACCGGGACGGCGGCGAGCCCGCGACCGGCCGGGGCGACGTCCAGGGGCTGGTCTCGGCGGCGGTCGACGTGCGCACACGCGCGGGAACCCGCGTGGGCCTGGCGCTCGAGGCCCGGTCGAGGCCGGCCGACACCGGCGTCGTGATCGGGGTCGACGTCGACGGGCGGCGGACCGGGGAGACGAGCGTCGCGTTCCTGGCGGGCGCGCAGGGGCGCCGGCGAGCGGCCCTCGCCGCGTGCGCGCTGCTGTGGCGCGCGCTCCGCGACCCCGGAGACGCACGCGACTGACCGGAAACGAGCGCGACCGACCGGAAACGAGCGCGACCGACCGGAAACGCGCGACGGTTGTGGCGGGACCGGCTAGCTGACCGAGAGGACGGGGGCGCTGCGCGCGGCGCGTACGCTCATCCGCGCCGCGACCGTCCGCGCCAGCGTCCGCATCGCATCCGCCGCGGGACCGGCATCGCGCTGGGCGACGGCGGGCACGCCGACGTCGCCGCCCTGCCGGACGCGGATGTCCAGCGGGATCCCACCGAAGTACTCGAGGTCGTGCTCGCGCGCGAACCGCTCCCCTCCTCCGCGGCCGAAGATCTCGGTCGCCTCGCCACAGTGGGGGCACACGAACGCAGTCATGTTCTCGACGATGCCCATGACCGGCACGCTGAGCCGCTCGAACATCGCGAGCGCCTTCGTCACGTCGAGCAGCGACACCTCCTGCGGCGTCGTCACGAGCACGGCGCCGCTGAGCGGAACGGCCTGCGCGAGCGTCAGCTGCGCGTCAGACGTGCCCGGCGGCAGGTCGATGACGAGGTAGTCGAGCTCGCCCCACTCGACGTCGCGCAGGAACTGCTGGATCGCGCCCCCGACGAGCGGCCCACGCCACACGATCGGCTGTCCTTCCGGCACGAAGAACTGGATCGAGATGACCTTCACGCCGTATCGCTCGAGCGGCATGATCTTGTTGTTGGGGCTGGCGACGGGCTGCCCCTCGACGCCGAGCATGAGGGGGATGTTCGGGCCGGTGATGTCCGCGTCGAGGAGGCCGACCCTCGCGCCGTCCTGCGAGAGCGCGACGGCGAGGTTCGCCGCGACCGTCGACTTCCCGACGCCGCCCTTGCCCGACGCGACGGCGACGACGTTCCTGACGCCCGGAACGAGCTGCTGAGCCTGCGCAGGTGCGGCGCGGCGCACGTTGCTCGTCCACGTCACCGAGACCTCGCGCGCGCCGGCGGCCCGGAGGACCTCGCGCGCGTTCCGTTCGATCTCGTCCTTGAGCGGGCACGCGGGCGTCGTCAGCTCGATGGTGAACGCGACGGCGCCGTCGTCCGACACGGAGATGTCCCGGACCATGTTGAGCGTGACGATGTCGCGGCCCAGCTCGGGCTCCTGGACGGTGCGCAACTGGTCGAGCACGCGCGCTTCGTTGAGTTCGTTCATGCCTGGTGGTCGGGCCTCGGTGAGGGGGCGTCCCACCGGTCATGGTCGGCGAGGACGCGGGGCGTGCAGACTGCGGACGGGCGGCTCGCCCGCGAGGGTTTCGCTCGTGCGTCCGACGAAATGATAGCCGTCGAAGCCGACGAACGAGAAGAGCGGCGAGGGAACGGCAGGGACGACGCGCCCGACAACCCGGAGACGGTGCAGCGTTTCCGCCGTCGCGTGTGCGAATATCCAATTGGGCAGCCCCAGGAGACACGAATCTCATCCGGATGGCCCATCCTTGACACGCCTTTCGGCCTGTGCCCTATACTCCCGACCTTGCTGAAACCCGGCAGGGTTGCAGCACCCGCGTCCACGTCGGCTTTCCCCCCGCGCTCGCAAGGAGTGGCCTGGTCAGGTGCCGGAGATCGACGTCCGCCTCGTCGATGTCACCAAGCGGTTCGGCCCCGACATCGTCGCGGTCGACCACATCAACCTCGAGGTCCGGGACGGCGAGTTCTTCTCGCTGCTCGGCCCGTCCGGATGCGGCAAGACGACCACGCTCCGGATGATCGGTGGGTTCGAGCAGCCCACCAGCGGGCTCATCGAGCTGCAGGGGCGGGACGTCACCTGGCTTCCCCCCTACCGCCGCAACGTCAACACGGTCTTCCAGAACTACGCGCTCTTCCCGCACCTCAGCATCTACGAGAACGTCGCGTTCGGCCTGCGGCGGCGCAAGGTGCCGGACCGCGAGATCCGGACGCGCGTCGCGGAGATGCTCCGCCTGGTGGAGCTGCCCGGCTACGAGAAACGACGGCCCGGGCAGATCTCCGGGGGCCAGGCGCAGCGCGTTGCCCTTGCGCGCGCGCTCATCAACCGGCCCGCCGTGCTCCTCCTCGACGAACCGCTCGGCGCGCTCGACCTCAAGCTCCGCAAGCAGATGCAGGTCGAGCTCAAGCGGATCCAGCAGGAGGTCGGGATCACGTTCATCTACGTGACCCACGACCAGGAAGAGGCGATGACGATGTCGGATCGCATCGCCGTGATGAACGCGGGCCACTACGAGCAGCTCGGCAGCCCCGAGGAGCTGTACGAGCGGCCGACGACGAAGTTCGTCGCGGGATTCCTGGGCATCAGCAACATGCTGCGCGGGACGCGTCTGGGCGACGACGGGGCCTATGCCACCGTCCAGGTCGCCGGAGGCGACGTGCTGCGCGTGCCGCGCGAGCGCCTGAACGCCCACGCGGACGTCGAGATCGGCATCCGGCCCGAGAAGATCCGGATGGTCGCGGGCGACACGCCCGCGCGAGAACCGATGAACTGCCTGCGCGGCCGGATCGTGGACGCCAGCTACATGGGGGTGAGCACGCAGTACATCGTCCGCGTGGGTGACGAGACCGACCTGACGGTCTATGAGCAGAACGTCGAACGGACGGAGGCCGGCTCGCTCCACCGGCCCGGCGACAGCGTGGGCCTGTCGTGGACGCCGGAGCACACCTTCGTCATTCGGGACGCCGCCGGCGTGGAAGCCGGGGGACAGGCGTGAGGGTCATGCGACGCAGTGCCGAGGAGGAGACGCACGCGATGGATGACATGGACGAGAACCGGCTGAAGACGGCGCTGGAGCGACCGCTTTCCCGGCGCACGCTGCTGCGGCGCGGTGGCCAGGTCGCCGGCGTCGCCGGAATCGGGGCGTTCCTCGCCGCCTGCGGAAGCAGCGCGACGACGGC
>JAKAAV010000136.1 GCA_021802185.1 Chloroflexota bacterium
GACGATCGAGCCCGGCGTGCCGCTCGCGACGAACACCCGCGCGACCTCGCGGGTGCACAGGAAGACGCCGCGCGCGTTCGTCTCCAGCATCTCGTCCCAGTCCGAGGCGGAGAGCGCGAGGAACGACCCGACCGGCTGGACCCCGGCGCAGTTGACGAGGATGTCGAGACGCCCGAGCGAATCGACGGCCGCGTTCACCGCGCGCCGCACGGCCGCCTCGTCCGACACGTCGACCTCGATCGCCTCGGCGATCCCGCCGCCGCGCCGGATCCGGGCGCACGTCCCCTCGGGCCCGTCGTCCGCATGTCGAGCCGCGACTGCGATCGCCGCGCCCGCCTCGGCGAGCCGCTCGGCGATGCCGGCGCCGATCCCGGACGTTCCTCCCGTGACGAGCGCGACCCGCCCCGACAGGTCGAGTGCGCGGGACACGGGGAGGGAGGCCGCCGCCGCGCGCGGCCCCGCATCCGGCGCGTCTCCGCCGTCGATCCCCGTCACGCCGCGACCATCCTCAGAACCGACACAGTCGCGCGATCCGGTCGGCGTGGTCGGGATGCGCGGCAGCCAGCTCGTCCCGGTGCGCGAACGTGACCACGTCGTCGGCGTAGGGCGGCGCCATGAACGTCGACACCAGCGTCCAGTCGCCGAGGGGCTCCGCCGCCTGCCACGTGCCCGCCGGCACCGCCACCTGCGGCAACTCACCCGCTTCGAGGTCCGAGCCGAGGACCGGCTCGGAGACCGTCCCGCCTGGACCGATCAGGAGCATCCGGGCCGGAGCGCCGGCGTGGTGCGCCCAGATCTCGAGGTGCTCGAGGCGATGGAGCGCCGAGAACTCCGGTCGCGCCATCAGGTAGTAGATGGCGCTCGAGCGCTCGTCGCGCCACGTCTCCGCGACGTGCCCGCCTTCCGGCTCGAGCGGCGTGAGCCCGAGGCGGCGGATCACCTCGGCCGCGGTCATCCACGTCATGGCGACCCCCGCCCCGATCCTGACCGCGGATCCGGGCCGGGCGTTGCCGGCGGCTCCCGCCCGACGGTCGACGACTCGTACCCCATCGCCGTTCCCGCCCTGGCGCTCCGCGGACGCTCCTCGCGCGCGAGCGCGAAGCGCAGCGACGCGTACGCGACCAGGTCCACCGCGAGTCCGCCGAGCCCGGCCAGCTGCGACGTGTAGAACACGAAGACCTGCGCGATGAGGATCCACACGAGCAGGCCGCGCAGCATCCAGTGGTAGGCGGCGGCTCGCGACGTGTGGAGGGCCGGGATCGCGCGGAGCACGAGCGCGACGCCGACGAGGGTCGCGCCGGCCTCGCCGATCCGGGCGACGGCCCCCGTCTGTCCGGGGGCGGACCTCTCCGTCGCGAGCAGCACCGTGACCACGCCGACGACGGCCGCCGCCGTGTACGCGAGGACACCGACGATCAGCGCCGGGTCGAACCATTCGCGCGACGCGAGGTGCGAGTACGCGCGCGCCAGCCGCGAGGGGAGGGCCTCGATCGACGCCCATCGGTCGGGGGCCGTCGGGAGCGCCTCCACGTAGCGTCGGAGGTCGTCCGCAAGATCCACGTCGCCCACGCCGGCGGCCGGTGACGTCGAGGTGTCTCCGGCGTCGGCCCGTGCGGCCGAGGTGTCGGGCAGGCCGTCCAGGAGCGCGAGGATCCGCGCCCGGTCGTCCGGCTGGATCGGCCGGTCGACGTGAGCCGCCAGCAGGGCGAGCGCGTTGCCGAGATGCTCGCGCGCGCTCAGGCTTCGCCGGCCGACGGCGGCGCGGCCGACGAGGAACACCGCCACGAACACCACGTAGATCAGCGCGACGGCGGGCCGGAAGAAGTAGTTGTTGTCCGAGGTCAGGAACTTGCCGATCTCGTCGATGAACGTGCCGAAGCCGAGGCCGGCCACGATCGCCGCGAGCCACTGGATCGAGCGGTCCAGGAACACCAGCAGCATGCCGAGCGCGACGAGCATGAGCAGGCCGCCCCACAGCATGTGGGCGATGTGGAGCCCGCTGCCGCCCAGTCGCGGGTAGCCGGTCAGTGCAAGGAACCCGCGGATCGACAGGAACGACACGACGGCCGACACGAGGAACGTCTCGAGCAGCCCGGGAGCGTCGACGTTCCGCGTCCGCCGACCGACGTTTCGACCCACCGTCTTGAAACCTCGCCCGGGCATGACCCAACCCACGGCCGGCAGCATACGTCGGCGGGGGCGCGTGAACCGGTGGGGACGCATCTGCTCCTGTGGTCGGAGTGCGCACCGCGGCCGCCATCCGGTGCGGTCGACGCCGCCACCACCGACGGAGGCGCTCGCCGCCGCGGGCCGGAATCCCCGCATGGAATCGACGTCGCGCCTCGGATAGACTCGCCGTGCGACAGACGCGCCTGTCGGAGCCGCGAGGACGAGGGGGCCAGCGATGACTGCGGCAGCGCCGCCCATTTCCCAGCCGTCGGCGTTCGCCGTCTTCCGGCGCCCGACGTTCACGCTGCTCTGGTCGGGCCAGTTCATCTCGACGATCGGCGACGCGCTGCTGATCGCCGGCGCCGGCATCCTGATCTTCCAGCGGACGAACTCGGCCCTGAGCGTCGGGCTCATGGCCGCCGCGACCGTCGCGCCGGCCATCGTCTTCGGGCTCATCGCCGGCGTCGTCGTCGATCGCTACGACCGCAAGCGGATCATGCTCATGGCCGATCTGCTGCGGGCCGGCATCGTGGTGCTCATCCCCCTCGCGGTCGGGTTCGACCTGATCTTCCTGTACCTGCTCGTCGCGGCGTCGGCGGCGGTCAGCGAGTTCTTCAACCCCGCGCTGGACGCGACGCTGCCCGAGATCGCGCCGGACGAGGAGCTGGGCGCGGCGAACTCGCTCATGGCCATCAGCTCGTTCGGATCCACGGCGGTCGGCCTCGCGGCGGGCGGCCTCATCGCGGCGCTCGGCGACGTGCAATGGGCCTTCGTGCTCGACGCGATCAGCTTCGCGTTCTCGGCCGTCTGCACGTACTTCGCGACGATCCCGAAGATCCCGGTCTCCGGCGACACGTCGATCCGGGCCGTCGGATCGAACCTGAAGGACGGGTTCCGGGTCCTCGTTCAGACTCCGATCCTGCGCTCCATGCTGCCGATCGCGATCGTGTACGCGATCGCGTGCGTGGGCATCTGGAACGCGTTGCTGCTGCCGTTCTCCGTGCGCGCGCTCGGCGCGAACACGTTCGAGTACGGCCTGCAGGAGGGCCTGACGTCGGTCGGCTTCGTCATCGGCAGCCTCGCGCTGGCGCAGGTCGTCGGCCGCCTTCGCGAGGGGCAGTGGCTCGTCATGGGCTACCTCGCGATGGGGATCATGGGGATCGCATACGGGCTCAGCCACTCGATCGAGCTCGCGATCGCCGCCGTCGCCCTCAGCGGGTTCGCCAACGCCTTCACGAGCACCGCCGGCCGCCTCATCCGCCAGCGGAACACGCCTCGGGAGTTCCGCGGCCGCGTCATGAGCACCTTCTCCGTCATCACCAGCGTCTTCGGGATCATCGGGATGGTGCTCGCAGGCCTCGCCGACGTCGTCGACATCCGGATGCTGATCGTCGTCGCCTCGGGCGCGACGATCGTCATCGGGCTGTTCGCCGCGGTGCTGCCCGGTCTGGGCCAGCCGCCGGCCGAGTGGCGCCGCCTGGCGCAGGTGCTCCACGCCGCGCCCGCGCGAGGCGGCCTGACCGGCCTCCGACCGGTGACGCTCGCCGACTTCGAATCGCTGGTCGGGCTCGTGCCGACCCTGCGCAACCTCGACCGCTCGGGACGCGAGGATCTGCTGGTCCACGGCCAGATCGGGGAGGCGCCGGCCGGCACGCGCGTGGTCGCGCAGGGCGACCCGGGCGAGGCTGCCTACTTCGTGCTCGAGGGGAAGGCCGTCGCCGGGATCCCGAACGGCGACGAGTACCGCTCGCTCTCCGAGATGGTGCCGGGCGACTTCTTCGGGGAGATCGCGGCGCTGACGGGCACGAACCGGACGGCGAACGTGGTCGCGGCCGAGCCCATGACCCTGCTCGAGGTCCCGGCCCCGACGCTCCGGCGTCTCATGCACGCGCCCGGGATGGGCGAGCTCGTGATGGGCAAGATGAGCGAGCGACTGGCACGCACGAGCCGCGCGGATCTGCCGAAGTTCTCCGGCCTCGACCAGGCCGACCTGCGCGAGCTGCGCAGCGGTCCGACACAGCCGTCGACGCCCGCCGCCCCCGGCACCCCGTCCGCACCTGTGGAGGCCGGTATCTAGCTCGCCGGGCCGAACCGGGACAGGCGCGGTCCTCGGCGGGGCGGCCTGCTCCCTGACCGGGTCGATCGGCGGTCCTGGGTGGGCAGCGCCGGGAGCGCGCGAACGGGCGACGTGTCCGTTTTATTGCACCTTATCGGCCGAAACCCGATGTACGCTCCCGCGATCGTGCAGCGTCCGCGTGCTGGGGCGGACGCGATCGTTGGGGGGCGCGCGTGGACACGGATCCCGTCATCGAGCCACTCGGTCCGAAGCTGGCGGCCCGTGTCGCCCGGTTCGTCACCGAACACCGCCTTCCGGGCGCGTCCGTCGGCATCGTTCGCGACGGGCGCCTCGCGTGGACGGCCATGCACGGTTTCGCGGACTTCTCCACGGGCGCCCGGCCCGACGCGCAGACCCTCTATCGGATCGCCTCGATCACGAAGACGTTCACCGCGACGGCGATCCTGCAGCTGCGCGATGACGGCCGGCTGCAGCTCGACGACCCGCTCGTCGCCCACGTCCCGGAGTTCGCGCAGGCGGCGAATCCCTTTGGCCTGGTCGACCGCGTCACGATCCGGCGGCTGCTGACGCATCGCTCGGGGCTGCAGTCGGAGCTGCCCGTGCTGGATCCCCGCCGGGTCACGTTCCTGCGACCGGACGAGCTCGTCGGGATGCTGGACCGCGTCCGCGTCGTCATCCCGCCCGACTCGCAGTTCAAGTACTCGAACCTCGGGTTCGAGCTCCTCGGCGAGGTCGTGCACCGCGTCTCCGGGCAGCCATACCCGACGTACGTCGCGCAGCATGTCACGGGCCCGCTCGGCATGCGGGCGACCGTCCACGAGCCGACCGGCGAACTGCATGGCTGGTGTGCGGTCGGCTACGACGCGCGCGGATACGAGGATCGCTGCGCCACGTCCCGCGACATCGACTCGCTGGGCATGAGCGCGTCGGCCGGCCTCTGGTCCTCCGTCGAGGACCTCGCATGCTGGGTCGGGCAGCAGTCGCGGCGCGACGACGACGATCGCCGTGGGCCGGGGCAGGTGCTCGACGGTCCGAGCCTGCGCGAGATGCACCAGCCACTGGTCCTGAACGATCCCGGATGGACGGAGGCGAACGGGTTCGGCTGGTACGTGACCCGCGAGGACGGCGTCGACTGGGTCGGCCATTCCGGAACGATGTTCGGCTTCACCAGCAACGTGGTGTTCGAGCCGGCCGAGGGGCTGGGCGCGATCGTGCTGCTGAATGGAATCGGGCCCGCCGACCGGCTGGCACGGTCGCTCTGCTCCGCCGTGCTCGACACGCACCGGGATGCGCGCGCCATGGAGGCGCTGCCGAAGTCGCCGCCAGGTCCGACTCCGGCGGCCTGGGAACAGCTCATCGGCACGTACCGGGACGAGGCGTTCGCGTGGGACGTTCGCGTGGAGTGCCAGCGCGAGGAGCTGGTCTGCGTCATTCCCGACTCACCGCACAGTCCGCATCGCCTCTCGGCGACCGAGGATCCCCTCGTGTTCACGGTCGGAGGGGGGCGGTACGGGGGCGAGTCCGCCACATTCCTGTGCGGGTCGGATGGTCGGATCGACGGGCTCAACCTGGCAGGGAATCCCCTCGTGCGACTGGCCGCGCTGGCTTGACGTGCCGGGCGCGCGTGTGACGCGAATTTGACATGGTGCGAGCCACAGATTGGGACTATAGTCCCATCACCTAGGGCGGCCTGGCCCTTGACATACCATTACAAGCGTGATCTGCGGGTCATCGATGGTGGAGCCATGCCGGCCGTCACTCGCGATGCGCGGCAGGACTTCCTGACAAGGCTGAGAGGGGACACCGGTGAAACTTCGGACGACCCTGCAGAGGGTCTCGACCCAGCGGCGGCTCGCGGCAGGCATCTCGGCGGCGATCCTGCTGGCGGGAGTGCTCAACGCGAACGTCTTCGCCGCGTCCAACAAACCGTACTCGGTGACGGTCCCGACGATCGTTGGGCCGAGCACGACGACGATCAGCGTGACGGATCAGGCGAACCAGCAGCAGCTGGGCTCGATGGAGATTCAGCTGCCCCCCGGCTTCGGGTTCATGCAGGACAGCGGTGGCAGCTACGGCACGGTGACGGATCCCGACGCAGCCCCGGGTTCGGTGCTGTTCACCCTGCTGAGCACCAATCCGGCGCTCCTTGAGATCCAGAACCTGAACCTGCAGCCCGGGCACACGGCCCAGATCAACCTGACCGGCGTCAGCATCCCGTCGGGCAGTTGCTCGATGCTGCAGTGGACGTTCACCGCGCAGCAGGCCAACCAGGGGAAGAGCGTGAA
>JAKAAV010000137.1 GCA_021802185.1 Chloroflexota bacterium
GCGAAAAGAACGCGCCGCGGTTCTGGTACGCGACGCCGGTCTCCGGGTCCACGAGTCCCGATCCGAAGCCCTGGTAGTTCGACTCGATCAGGCTGACCGCCGTTCCGTCGGCGTCCACCGCCGCGAGGTAGATCGTCCCGCCGCCGGCCGGCGCCTCGACGGCCGGGAAGGGCAGGACGTGGCCCGGGTCGAGGCGCATCGCGAGCCGGGCGGCGTGATCACGGTCGAGGAGGTGCTCGAGCGCGCCCGGCGCCATCGTCTCGAGGTCGCTGAGGTGCGCGTCCCGATCGGCGATCGCGAGTCGAGCGGCCTCGAGCTGGAGGTGCACCCAGCGCGCATCGGAGATCCCGTGGGGGCCGAACGCGGCGGGGCCGGGTGGGTCGAGCGCGTCGAGGACGTGGAGCAGTTCGAGGGCGACCGCGCCCGAGCTGTTCGGTGGGTGCGACGCCGCCTCGATCCCCCGGTACGCGCCGCGGATCGGATCGACCCACGTGGAGGTGTGCGACGCGAAGTCCTTGAACCGCAGCGGCGACCCGGCGGCCTCGAGGTAGCGGGCCGCGCGTCGCGCCAGGTCGCCGTCGTAGGCGAGGTCCGGACCCTCGTCGGCGAGGCGGCGGAGCGTCCGCGCGAGCGCGGGCAGGCGGACGACCTGGCCGACGCGCCACGGGTGCCCGTCGGGCCGGAACACGCGCGCCCAGTCGGAGTCGGCGCCGAACACCGCCGCGCTGCGCTCGATCGCCCCGCTCCATCCCGGACTCGCCGGAAAGGAGTCGGCGAGCTCGATCGCGGGCCGCAGGAGCGCGTCCCACGACAGGCGCCCGTGCCGCCGGTGGGCATCGCCCCACGACCGGATGGCGCCGGGTACGGTCACCGTCCAGGCGCCGCGGACCGGCATCTCGCCGAGGCCCGCGGCGCGCGCCGCGTCGAGGGACGCGCCCGCCGCCGAACGGCCGCTGCCGTTCAGCGCCTCGAGGCCGTCATCGGCCGTCCAGATCAGCCAGAACGCGTCGCCGCCCAGGCCGCACGAGTGGCTGGTCACGACGGCGAGCGCGGCGTTCGTCGCGATCGCGGCGTCGACGGCGCTGCCGCCCGCGCGGAGCATGGCGATGCCGGCCTGCGAGGCGAGCGGATGCGGCGAGGTCACCGCCCCGCGGGTGCCGCGGACGGAGACCGCGGGGACGAGCGCCGGGTGCGGGTCGGGTTCGAGTGACCGTGCCGTCATGGGGGGGATTGTCGGGCATCGCCCGATGTCGGGCATCGCCCGATGTCGGGAACGCTGGGGCCAGGAGCCGTTTCCCGTACAATCCCGGCGTTTCCACCACCCGGGAGTCCGCATGTTCGCCACGCTCGTCGGTGCCTACCCTCGAACCCCGCTTCCCGGCCAGCCGTTCCGGCTGCGAACCGGGCATGCGCGCCTCGAACGCGGCGAGATCGACGAGGCGGCCTTCCGCGCGGTCCAGGACGAGCTCGTGCGCGAGGTCATGGGCGAGCAGCTCGACGCGGGCCTGCAGCTGCTGACGGATGGCCAGGTCCGGTGGGAGGACCAGCAGACCGCGATCGCGGCGGGGCTCCACGGGTTCGAGATCGGCGGCCTCCTGCGGTACTTCGACACGAACACGTACTTTCGGCAGCCGCGGGCGATCGGGACGCCCCGGTGGGAGTCGTCGATCACGGTGACCGACTGGCTGTTCGCGCACGAGACCGCCGCGTCGCTCGCGCAGGAGCGCGGGGTCGAGACGCCCCCGGTCAAGCAGTGTCTCGTCGGGCCGTACACGCTGGGCCGGCTGTCCGATCCCGGCGAGATCGGGCGTGAGCGCCTCGTGCCTGCCCTCGCCGAGGCCCTGAACGAGGAGCTCCACGCGCTGCGCGCGGCGGGCGCGCCCGTGATCCAGCTCGACGAGAACGCGCTGACGCTGATCGGGCCCGACGACGAGGCCGAGCGCCGGCTGGCCGGCGACGCCCTGCGGCGCGTCATGCACGGGCTCGACGACACGCACGTGTGCCTCTCGATCACGATGGGCGACGCCGTCGCCGCTGGGCCCGACGTCCTGTTCGACGTCCCGTTCCACAGCCACCTGTTCGACCTGATCGCCGGCCCCGACAACTGGGAGCTGGTCGCCATGGCGCCGCACGAGCGCGGGATCGTGTGCGGGGTGGCGAACGCCCGGAACACGATGCCCGACGACGAGCCCGTGATGATCTGGGCCGCGCACTACGCCGCGTCGACGCAGGGCCGGGGGCTCGACCGCGTGGCGCTCGCGCCCTCGACGGGCCTCGAATACCTGCCGCGCGATCGCGCGAAGGCCAAGATCGAGGCGCTGGCCGAGGCCGCCCGGAAGGCGTCCATCGCGGACCCGGAGGAGCTGGCCAAGCAGATCGACCCGCGCGCGGTCGACATCCGCAGCGCGGCGCTCGGTCGCTACGCGCCACCGTCCGAGCGTCCCGGCGGCGCCAGCCCGAACGCAGCATCCGCGGCCGCCGCCGCGCAGAGGAGCGAGCGATGAGCAACGGACTGTGGACCACCTCGGTCGGGTCGTTCCCGAAGCCGCCCGAACTGATCCGGGCGCGCGCCGAGCACGCGGCCGGGCGCCTCGGCGACGACGAGCTGCACGCCCTCGAACGCCGCGCGACCGAGGACTGGATCCGGTTCCAGGAGGAGATCGGCGTCGACATCCTCGTCGACGGGGAGATGTACCGCGGCGACATGGCGACGTACTTCGCCGAGGAGCTGACCGGGTTCGAGATCGGCGGCCTGGTGCGCAGCTACGGCAACCGGTACTACCGCAAGCCGATCGCGGTCGGCGGGGTGCGGCGGACGCACCCGATCACGCTCGAGGCGTGGAAGTTCGCCCAGTCGCTGACCGAGCGACCCGTGAAGGGCATGCTCACCGGTCCGTACACGATCGCCGACTGGAGCTTCGACGAGCACTACGGGTCGCGGCGGGAGTTCGTGCTCGACCTCGCCCGGGCGATCCACGAGGAGGCGATGGATCTCGCCGCGGCGGGGGCGCGCTTCATCCAGGTCGACGAGCCGGCGGCGTCCGCCCGGATGGACGAGCTGCCGCTGGTGGCCGAGGCGATGGCGATCGTGACCGACGGGCTCGACGCTCACGCGATCACGCACATCTGCTACGGCGACTTCATGCAGGCGTACCCGACCATGCTCGACATCCCGGTCGACCAGGTCGACCTCGAGATGGCGAACTCGGGCTACGACCTGCTCGAGCGCTTCCGGGACGTCCCGTTCACGAAGTCGATCGGGCTCGGGGTGGTGGATGTCCACAGTCACCGCATCGAGACAGTCGACGAGGCCGCCGACGGGATCCGGCGCGCGCTCGACGTGCTCCCACCCGAGCGCATCTTCGTCGACCCCGACTGCGGGCTGAAGACCCGCACGGTCGAGGAGGCCCGCGAGAAGATGCGCGTCGTGGTCGAGGCCGCGCGGCGCGTTCGCGAGGAGCGCGGGATCGGCGACTCGCTGCCCGACGCGGGGCCGACGCCAGGCCGGACGCTCGGCGCGCCCCGGCCCGCCGGCGCCTGACCCTCGTCGCCGCCGGCTGGATCGCCGCCGCGGTGCGAGGCAACCGGACGCACCTGCCTGCCGCCACCGCGAGCCCGTGGAGCTGATCGCCCGGGCGGTCGGACCGCTCGCGACCAACGTGTACCTGCTCGGCGACCCGGCGTCGCGCGAGGCGCTGGCGATCGACACCGCGATCCCGAGCGCAGTGTGGATCGGGGAAGCGCTCGAGGCGCGCGGTTGGGCGCTGAAGCTCGTCGTCAGCACGCACCGGCACTGGGACCACGTCGGCGACAACGCCGCGCTGCAGGCTGCCACGGCCGCTCCGATCGCCTGCCACCCGCTGGACCGGGACGGCCTCGAGCACCCGGAACCGCTCTTCGCGCCGTTCCCGGTCCCACCGTCCGTGCCGGCCGTCGAGCTCGCGGAGGGTGACGAGATCCGGTTCGGATCGATCATGCTGCGGGTCCTCCACACGCCGGGCCACACCGACGGGTCCGTGTGCCTCCTGGCGCACGAGCAGGGGCTGCTCTTCGCGGGTGACACGCTGTTCGCGGGTGGATGGGGGCGCGTCGACCTGCCGGGCGGGTCCGCGGAGGCGATGATCGACTCCCTCGCGCGACTGGGGAGGCTGGACGAACGGCTACGGGTGCTGCCGGGGCATGGGCCCGCCACGACGATCGGGCGGGAGCGGGGGCTGCTCGACCTCGTGACGCGGCAGCGGAGGCTGCCCGCCTGAGGCCCCGTCCCGAGTGCGCGGCCGCGCCCGGACCGATCCGCCGATGCAACGCGAACGGACCCCGCCGCGTTTGACGCGCTTCGCGGCCCCGCGTACGCTCGCGCCCCGGATCTGCCAGTCGTCCCCTGGAGGCAGCGTGGATCGTCTCCCGCACCGTCCAGGCCGTCGGCCCCACGGGCGGGAGCCGGCGGCCTCGTTCACCGTCCCCGGGCTGGTGTCGACCCGCGTGCTCGACGCCGACCTCGCGGCCCTGCTCTGGCTCATGCTCGACGGGAACGTCCCGCTCGTCGTCGCCGAATCCCCCGCGGTCATTCGCGCATTCCGGTCGCCCGATGCCGCTCCCGAGCCGATCGACGACGAGCGCGAAGCGTCCGATGCCGCTCGCGCCGTGCTCGACGCGTTCCTCGACCTGCTGCCGCCGGCCGTGACGCGCCTGGACCTCGACGGCGCGGACGAGACCTTCTCGTGGCTCGGCGACGTCGCGGCGCTCGGCGGCGCGGCCCTCGGACACGACCTCGAGCCGGTTGCGAGCCCGGGAGGCGGTCGTGTCGGCTCGGCCGGCGACGGCGTGACGATGCCGTCGCTCGCACTGCCCCCGCAACGCCTCGCACCGCCCGAGACCACGTTCCTCGTCGCGGGAGAGATCGGCCCAGACGACCACGCGGACATGTCGGGTCCCCGGGCCAGGCTGCTCCTCCGCGCGCTGGCGCGCGGCTACGGCCTCGGCGCCACCGTGCGCGCCGATTCGCTCGAGCGCGTGCTCGTCGCCCTCGGGGCGCCGCCGACGTCGGCGAGCGCCGACGAGCTCCGGCGGCTCGGGATCGTCCTGGTCCTGGACGTTCCCGCTCACGCGAGGGCCGACCGAGTGCCGCCGGTCGAACGCCGCCAGTGCGCCGGCCCTGCCCCCGCCGGTGAACCGGACGGGTCGTGGCGCGTCGTCGCGTGCCATTTCGTGCGGCCGCTCGACCGCGACGTCGCGGGCCACGTCCAGCGCCGCCCGCCGGCCGTGCTCGCGGCCTGGGACGACGCGCACGAGCGCCTCGAGCACTTCGAATGGGGCGTGACGGCCGAGCTCGCGATGCGTGTCGGGCTGTCGCGCGACGAGTTCGAACGAGAACAGATCGGCCGCTCCCGGACGCTCGCCTCGCTGGCGGCCTCGGGTCCGGTGGCTCCGGATGCGCTGCACGCGCTGCTCGCGCGGCGGTCGCGGTCCACGACGGGAGGTGACGCGTGAGCCACGGGCCACGGACCGACGCCGGTTCCCCGCCCCGCACCCTGGGCCAGCTCCGCGCGTCCGGCTACCGGCCGCGGACCGTGAAGCAGGAGATGCGGGCGAACCTGGTCGCGCTCCTCGCCTCCGGTGGCCGCCTGTTTCCCGGCATCGTCGGCTACGAGGAGACGGTCGTGCCGGCGGTGGAGAACGCCATCCTCGCCGGACAGGACCTCGTGTTCCTCGGCGAGCGCGGGCAGGGCAAGACCCGCATGGCGCGGCTGCTCGTCGGCCTGCTCGACGAGGCCGTCCCGGTCGTCGCCGGGGCAGAGCTCCGCGACGACCCGCTGGCGCCGTTCAGCACCCAGGGGCGAACGATCGTGGAGGCACAGGGCGACGAGACCCCGGTCGAGTGGCTCCCACGCGACCGGCGCTACGGAGAGAAGCTCGCGACGCCGGACATCACGATCGCGGACCTCATCGGCGAGGTGGACCCGATCAAGGTCGCAGAAGGCCGCTACCTCTCGGACGAGACGACGATCCACTTCGGGCTCATCCCGAGGACGAACCGGGGGATCTTCGCGATCAACGAGCTGCCGGACCTCGCCGAACGCATCCAGGTCGGGCTTCTCAACATCCTGGAGGAGCGCGACGTCCAGGTCCGCGGCTACACGCTGCGGCTCCCGCTCGACCTGTTCGTCGTCGCCAGCGCGAACCCGGAGGACTACACGAGCCGCGGCCGCATCATCACGCCGCTCAAGGACCGGCTCGGGTCGCAGATCCGGACGCACTACCCGCGGACGCTCGAGCACGAGATCTCGATCATGCGGCAGGAGCGGATGCGGTTCGAGGACGTCCCCGGCGGGCCGCACCTCGAGGAGCCGCCGTACATGCTCGAGGTCGTCGCCGAGCTCTCGCACCTCGCGCGCCGCACGCCTGAGGTCAGCCAGCGGTCCGGCGTCAGCGTCCGGGTCAGCACCGCCAATCTCGAGACGCTCCTCGCGAACGCGTACCGCCGGGCGGTCCGGCTCGGCGAGGGGACGGCGTCGCCGCGCATC
>JAKAAV010000138.1 GCA_021802185.1 Chloroflexota bacterium
GGGACGGATGACGCGCCGGATGCTCGCGCTCGGGACGGGCACGCGCATGGCCGGGGCGACGGGGACCGGACGACCGATCGGCTCGATCCGTTTCGGGGCCGAGGTACGCCGCACGGGCTCGAAGACGGCCGCTGCGGGCGCGCCGCGCCGAGCGGGAGCGCGCGCGTGACCGCGCCCGTGCTCGGCGACCCCTGCCTCGACGCGCCGGAACGCCCCGCGCTCCCCGGAGGGCGGCCGATCCGGGTGGTCGAGCTGCTCGCGACCGGCACGAACGGCGGCGCGCAGGAGCACGTCCACTCGCTCGTCACGCGCCTCGACCGGACGCGCTACGAACCGCTCGTCCTGTCGCTCACTGACGGCAGCGCGGTGCACCGGATGCGCGCGGCGGGGTTCCACGTCGCGGTCCTCGACGAGCTGGACGACACGCTCGCCTCGCGGCTCGTTGCCGACGAGGTGGCGGAGTTCGGCGCCGACGTCATCCACAACCACATGTACCGGGCCGAGGTTGTCGGGACGCGGGCGGCGCTGCGTCTCGCCGAGTCCGGGGTGCCGCGCCCGTACGTCGTCGGGACCGTGCATTCGAGTCGCATCCGGAGCGGTGACGATCGCGAGCTGCTGCGCCGACTGACGCCGCGGATGGACCGCCTCATCGCCGTGAGCCGCGCGATCGTCGCGAAGCTCGAGCTGGAGGGCCGCACGTCCGCGCCGATCGAGCTGATCTACAACGGCGTCGACCTGCAGCGCTACGCGGACCAGGAGCCGTGCTGCACGCTGCCCGAGGAGTACGGGTTCGCGCCGGGGACGCCCCTTGTCGGGTGCGTCGCGCGCCTCGAGCCGGAGAAGGGGCACCCCACGCTGCTCGAGGCGTGGCGCATCGTCGTCGAGCGTGTGCCCGAGGCGCGGCTGCTGATCGTCGGGGAGGGGAGCCGTCGCGAGGCGCTCGAGAAGCAGGCGCGCGATCTCGGGCTCCTCGGCGAGGATTGCGTCGGAGATCACTGCGTCGGCACGCGGCACGCGCGGCCGGGCGCGAAGGTCGTGTTCACGGGCCGGCGCGACGACGTGCCGGCGGTCACGGCCGCGCTCGACGTCGCGGTGCTCCCCTCGTACCGCGAGGCGCAGGGCATCACGGTCCTCGAGGCGATGGCGCTCCACCGACCGGTCGTCGCGTCCGCCGTCGGCGGCATCCCCGAGATGGTCGAGGACGGCCGAACGGGACTGCTGGTGCCGCCGCACGACCCGGACGCGCTGGCCGCCGCGATCCTGCGGCTGCTCACGGACCACCCGCTTGCGGACATGCTCGGCCGCGCCGGTCACGACCTCGTCCACGAGCGGTTCTGTGTCGAGCGGATGGTGTCGGCCATCGAGTCGATCTACGACGAGGCCGCGGCCGTCATGGCGGCCCGGCGCGACGCGGTCGCCGCAGGGTAGCTGCGGGGCTGCCTTGGCGACGCCGGGCACATCCGAGCCAGGAGGCGGAATGGCCGAGGCGGTCGAGGTTCGTGGCGGCGTCCTGTTCGACGTCGACGGCACCCTGCTCATCGGCTCGGTCGCGCACCTCGTCGTCCTCGGCGAGACGCTCGGCCGGTGGCTCGGACGACCCGTGCCGATCCGGGTCGACGGCGAGCGGCCGATGCTCGGGGAGACGGACCTCGCCGGCTGGATCGACGCCCAGGTCGTGCGGCACGTGCTGGCGTCGAAGACCGGCGCGGACGATGAGCGGGCCGTGGCGGACGTGATGGACGCGTTCCGCGAGGCCTACCTCGCCGACGGCGCTCGCACCCTCGCGGGAGCGCGCGTCGTGGCCGGCGCCGTCCCGTGCCTCGAGCGGCTCGCCGACGCCGGGATCCCGGTCGGGCTCGTGACCGGCAACGCGTCGTTCGTTGCGCGCGCCAAGTTCGAGGCGCTCGGGATCGACCGGTTCTTCCGGTTCGATCGGGACCTGGGGTTCGGGGACTGGCGCGCGGAGCGAGATGCAGTGGCTCACGCCGCGGCCGAGGACCTGGCGCGTCGGGGCGTCGACGCGGGCGACCTCGTGTACGTCGGGGACACGCCGCGCGACATGCGCGCGGCGCGATCGATCGGGGCCAGGGCGGTCGGGGTGCTGACCGGCACCGGCACGGCCGAGCAACTGTCCGCGGCCGGGGCGGACGCCATCGTGGCGTCCGTCGCCGGCGTCAGGCCCGCGGCCCCGTGATGGGAGCGGCGCGCGCGGGCCGGTGACGGGAGCGGCGCGCGGGCCGGTGACGGGAGCGGCGCGCGCGGTCGGTCGCCTCGGCGGCTCACCCGCCGGAGCCCCGCCGCGTCCCGTGACCGCCGGATGCGCCGGTTCGTCGTGCACCCCGCTCGCGGCGCGGTCACACTCTTCCAGCGATGACCGCCGACGCCTCGCTGCCCGCCGCCGCCCGGTTCCGGCGAAGGGTCGTCCATCGCCTGCGGCACGGCAACGGCACGCTCCTGCTGCAGGTCGTCGTGCTCGCGATCGTGTACGCCGCCGCCGCGCGGCTCCCCGCCACGCTGGAGCTGCTGAACGGGCGATCGGTCCCCGCATGGCATCCCAGCGGGATCGCGGTCGCGGCCCTCCTCGTGTGGGGCTCGTGGACCTGGCCCGGCATCCTCGTCGGGGCCGTCGCCGCCAACCTCCTCGACGGCGCGTCACCGGTCGTATCGGTCGCGCTCGGGGTCGCGAGCACCGTCGGGCCGCTCGTCGGCGTGACCCTGCTGCGACGGACCCGGTTCCGGCCACAGCTCGACCGGCTCGTCAACGTCCCGCTGCTGGCCCTCGCATCCGTGGCGGCGGCCGTGGCGGCGGCCACGCTCGGCCTGGCCGGTTTCGTGCTCGCCGAGGTCGTCCCCGGTCACCTGTCGCTGCACTGGGCGCTCTGGGCGATGGGCGACGCCGCCTCCACGTTCGTCGTCGGAGGCGCGCTGCTCGCCTGGGCGACGCCACCGGCACCCGGTCGCGGCCGCCTCCCGCTCGACAGCATGATCGCCATCGCGGCCACCGTCGGCGTGGCCGCCATCCTGTTCTTCGACCTCCTCGATCTCCGGGGCGCCGGCGAGTCCGTCGCCTTCCCGATCGTCGCGCTGCTCGTCTGGGTCGCGTTCCGGGCCGGGCCGCGCGGGACGGCGCTGGCCAGCCTGGGGATCGCCGTGCTGGCGATCGCGGCGACCGATCGAGCCGTCGGGCCGTTCGTTGGCACGAACCGGGAGGCCAGCGTCTTCTACGTCGTGGTGTTCGTCGGCCTGTCCGCGGCGACCGCGGCGGCCGTCGCGGCGGTCATGGCGGAGCGCCAGGCCGGTGTCGATGCCGTCGCAACGGAACGGCGCGCGCTCGCCGATCGTGCGGCGATGCTCACGCGCCTCGTCGCGTACTCGAGCCGGATCAGCGGCGTCCTCTCGACCGACGCGCTGCACCCGCTCGCCGTGGATGCGCTCGACGCGGTCGTCACCGCCGACCTCGTGGGTTTGACCGTCGTCGATCCGGAATCCGGGTCGTACGTCGTCCGGGCGGAGAAGGGCAGTCCGGGGTCCGTCGGCCGGTTCATCGAGCCGGGTTCGGGGCCGGCGGGCCGGGCGATTCGCGACCGGCGGGTCGTCCGCGTCCGGCCATACCCCCGCGCGGAGTTTCCGGCGTCAATCGGCGACGCGAACGCCGCGAGCGGCTACGCGGACGCCGTCGGTCTGCCGCTCGTCCGCGAGGGGAAGGTGATCGGCTCGCTCACGGTCGCTCGGGTCGACCCCGCGGCGCCCTTCACCGAGCTCGAGCTCGAGATGCTGTCGCTGCTCGCCGACGAGATCACGCTGGCGATCGTCAACGCGCAGCTCCACGGCGAGGTGGCCGAGCTCGCGGTCCACGATGGGCTGACGGGCCTGCACAATCGCCGCTACTTCGACGCGGCGTTCGTCGAGCTGCTCGCCGCGCGCGCCCGTCTCCCCGGCGAGCCACCGCCGGTATCGGTGCTGCTGTTCGACCTGGACCACTTCGGGCAGTTCAACCTCGCGCACGGCCATCAGGCGGGCGACGAGGCGCTCCGCGCGTTCGCCGCGATCCTCCGCGGCCGGATGCGCGCCGCGGATCTCGTGGCGAGGTATGGCGGCGAGGAGTTCATCGCGGTGCTCGTCGGCGCGAACCGGGCCGCGGCCGTCACGGTCGCCGACGAGGTGCGGCGGCTGCTCGCGCAGACCGTCGTGCGGGACATCGAAGGCGAGCCGCTGGCGGTCACCGTGTCGGCGGGCTGCACGACGCGCTCCGATCCCGACGTGGACGGCTCGCAGCTGATCGCGTCGGCCGACGCCGCGCTCGTGATGGCGAAGCGGGCGGGCCGGAACCAGGTGGTCGCGGCCTAGCTGTAGTTCCCGGGGTTATTGAGACACGCCTGTAGCGTCTCCCGAGGACCATTGCCCTCCGGACCGGCATAATCGGGCGATCGTGCGGAGCCGGTCGGGCTGGCCGACCGCGAGCAGCGAGGGGCGAAGACGTGGCGGGATCAGAGTCGGCACAACACTCCTCCGACGCGGCCTACGTCCCCGGCGTCTGCAACATCGGGCCGGCGGAGATCGAGCGAAGGCGCCAGGCGGGCAATGCCGGAGTCGCGGCGTCCCTGGGCCTGCTCGCGATCCTCGTCGCCGTCCGCGCGCCGCGACGGACCCGGTGGCTCGTGACGCTCCCCGCGGCCGGCGCGGCGTCCGGGTATCTGCAGGCGAGGCTCAGGTTCTGTGCCGGGTTCGGGTCACGCGGCGTGTACAACTTCGGGCGGCTCGGCACCGTCAATCATGTCCAGGCCGCGGAGGCACGCCGGCTCGATCGCGCACGCTCCGCACGCATCGGCCTTGCCAGCCTCGGAATCGGGCTCGCCGCCGGCGCGGCCTCGGTGGCGCTGCCGATCTGAGGGGGCCTCCGGCGCCGCGTCTCCAGCAGCCGCGCCGCGTCTCCAGCAGCCGCGCCGCGTCTCCAGCAGCCGCGCCGCGTCTCCAGCAGCCGCGCCGCGTCTCGAGCTCGCGATCCCGGCGTTCAGTGCACGGCGTACTCGACGGTGACCGAAACCGTGAGCGTCTGCTGATACGGCTCCGGCGGACAGGCGGGCTCCGGCGCGCCGACGGCCGGGCCATTGGACGCACCGCCGGACGGTTCCGCGGGCGCGCACGCCGGCATCGGCATGACGCCGTAGCCGGGCGAGACGGTCGCGCTCGCCGACAGCACGCTGCCGAGCGTGAGGCCGGTCCCGGCTGCGATCGCCTGGGCCTGCGACTTCGCGTCGGACAGGGCTGCTGCGATCGCGCGGTTCTGCGCCGCGGTTCGATCGGACGCGTCGCTCTTGAGCGTCGCCTGGCCCACGCCGGTCACGACGATCGTGTGGTCGGGGGCGAGGCCCGGCGAGCCGGGATAGACGGGATACGCGATCGACGCGATCCCGGGCGCCGCGACGCCGACGGACGCGGTCGCACTGCCCGACCCGGTCGCGGCCGTGCCGGTGCCGGCGGGCGCCACGCCCGACCCGGTGCCGGCCGCGACGGAGGTCGCCCCCCTGCCCGTCCCGGTCACTCCGGCGCTGTCGCCCGCCGCTGCGGATGGGGATGGCGCCGCGGCGCGTACCTGTTGCATGAGCCCGGAACCGGCAAGGCCCGCGCCGGCGAGGACGCCGGCGGCGAGGCCGATCGTCAGCCCGAGAGCCAGGAATCGGTGAGAAGTGGACATCGCTCGTTCCTCCGGTCGGTGGGCCGCTGCCGATACGCCACAGGACGAGCCGGATCTCTCTCCGGTTCCCTCCGCTCCGCGAGTGCGCGCTGCCGGAGTGCCGTCGCCAGCGCACGCGCTGCGGAGCCGCTCAGCGCTCGAGTGTCCGAATCCCGAGCGCGGTGGCCATCGGGCCCGCGAGCGCGAGGATGTCCTCGGGCAGCAGGCCCAACCCCGAAAGCCCCGCGACACCCCCGAGCCCCTCGAGCTCGCAGTGGCGGATCACCGACCGTGCAAAGCGGGCCTGCGAGAACGTCGCCCGGCGCAGGTCGCACTCCTCGAACGCCACGGACGACCCCTCGACGCCCTCGAAGTCGGCGTCGGCGAGGAGACAGCGCCGGAACGTGACGCGCTGCAGCCGTGCGAACCGGAACGACGACAGGTCGAGCCGGCAACCCTCGAACAGCACGTCGGTGAGGATGCCGCCACCCCACGAGAGGCCCGTCAGCCGCGAGCCGCGGATCGCGACGCGGACGAGCGACGGGTCGCGCACCGCCAGGTTGGCCAGGTTCGACGCCCGGATCTCGCAATCCGCGAACAGGAGCCTGACGCATTCGACCCCCGAGAGGTCGAGGCCGTCGAGCGCGCAGCTGTCGAACTCGAGCGTCGAGACTGCCGTGCCCGGCACGCTCCAGCCCTCGGCCCGGATGCCGCGCCACGTCGTGTCGGGCAGCGCGGCCGCGTCGGGCGGATCGACGTGCGCGAGCGCGCGGGGCAATCGCGGCGGCGCCGGGCGTCGCGGCGCGAACGGGTCGGGTTCCGTTTTCGGCGTCTCC
>JAKAAV010000139.1 GCA_021802185.1 Chloroflexota bacterium
CCGGCGCTCGGCGGCGGCGATCAGTCCGGCGGTGCGACGATGCCGGGCCGAGCGACGAGCGCCGGGTCGACGCCGAACACGCGGCGCACGACGTCCGGCGCGAGCGCGACGTCCCGCCCGCCATCCGCGGCGATCCGGCCGCCATCGAGCACCACGAGTCGCGGGAAGAAGTGCGCCGCCAGGGCGACGTCGTGCAGCACCGCGACGACCGTCACGCCATCGCGCTCGTTGAGCTCTGCGAGGAGCTCGAGTGCGGCGGCCTGGTGGCGCAGGTCGAGGTGGACCGTCGGCTCGTCGAGGAGGAGGCACGGCGCCTGCTGCGCGATCGCCATCGCGAGCAGCACGAGCTGTCGTTCGCCGAGTGACAGCTCGCGGGCGTCGCGGCCCACGAGGCCCCCGATCCGGACGCGGTCGATCGCGCGGCCGACGGCCAGCCGGTCGGCGTCGCGGAGCCCGAGGAGCGGGTGCTCGTGCGGGATGCGGCCGAGCGCGACCAGCTGCTCGACCCGCGTCGCGAACGGCAGGTTCGGCTGCTGCGGCACGACCGCGACCCGGCGCGCGAGCGCCTCCCGCGACAGCCGCTCGACCGGGACGCCGCCGAGCAGCACCTCGCCGTGTCGCTCCGATGCCATCCCCGTGAGGCACCGCAGCAACGTCGACTTGCCCGCCCCGTTCGGGCCGATGAGCGCCAGCCGTTCGCCCGAGCGGACCGACAGGTCGATCCCGTGGAGGACCTCGCGGCCGTGGTACGAGGCACGGAGCCCGCGCAGCTCGATCCCGAGCGAGCCGGCATCCGGGGGATCCACGCGGCCATGCGCGCGGCCGCCATCCCGGACGGCGCCGGCCGTGACGTTCACAGCTCGTATCCCGACCGCGCCCGCCTGAGAATCCACAGGAAGAACGGCGCGCCCAGCAGTGCGGTCACGACGCCAACGGGCACGTCGCCCGGGATCCGCGCGAGCAGGTCGCACGCGCCGAGGAACGCCGCGCCCCAGATCGCCGAGAGCGGCAGCACCGCGCGGCCGTCGGGGCCGACGACGAGCCGCACGACGTGCGGCACGACGAGCCCGACGAACCCGACGAGCCCGGCGATCGCGACCGACGCCGCGGTCACGAGCGAGGTCGCGCCGAGCAGCACGACGCGCTCGCGGCGCACGTCGAGCCCCAGGTGCGCGGCCGTCTCCTCGCCGAGCAGCAGGGCGTTGAGCGCTCGACCCCGCGACAGCAGCACGGCCCCGCCGGCCAGCAGCGGCACCGCGGCCGCGCCCAGCTGCGACCAGGTCACGCCGTCGAACCCGCCGAGCATGAAGAAGAAGATCTGGCGCAGGCTGTCCCCCGAGAGCCACATCGTGACCGCGAGGCCCGCCGCGAGCAGCGACGAGACCGCATATCCCGTCAGCAGCACGCCGGTCATCGACGCGAGTTGCCCGGCACGGGACAGCCGGTAGACGACGACGACCGCGACGATGGCGCCGGCGAACGCAAGTCCCTGGAGCAGCCCGAACCCGAGGACGGCGCCCGGCATCGGGACCAGGACGCCGATCGCGGCGCCGAGCGCGGCGCCGCTGGCCGTGCCGAGCACGTAGGGATCGGCGAGCGGGTTGCGGAGCAGGCCCTGGAGGGCCGTCCCGGCCAGCGCGAGCGAGGCGCCCACGGCCATGGCGGCGATCACGCGCGGCAGCCGAAGCTGCAGCACGATCACGGCATCCGCCTGGCTCCACGTCCCGGCGACGGGCCAGCCGAGCAGCCGGTGGGCGAGGATGCCGACGGTGTCCGCCGGCGGAACGACGACCTCCCCGAGCCCGACTCCAGCGATCAGCACGAGAAGCAGCGCCGCCGCGCCGGCCGTGCCGAGCACGACCTCCCGCCGGCGCGAGCGGGCGAGCAGCCCGGCGACGTCGACCGGCGCCGCGCGTGGCCCCGTCGCGACGATCGCGCCCATCTACACGGCGCCCATCGGCAGCACGGCCACCTACTCGGTCACGGGCGGCAGCGACGGCAGCGCGACGCCCGGGTGGATCGCGCGCGCGAGGGCCTCGAGGCCCTGCACGATGCGCGGTCCCGGCCGCGTGACGATCGTGTCGTCGACGGGCCGGATCGCGTGGTCCCGGACCGCGGTCATGACGCTCCAGCCGGGCCGCGCCGCGACCATCGTCGCGGTCGTGCCATAGTTCGCGTCGCCGAGCACGATCACCTGCGGGTCGGCGGCGACGAGCCGTTCGAGCGAGATCGAGTAGACGCCGGGCACGCCGCTTGTGATCGGGTCGCCGTCGGCGCGGCGGATCAGGTCGGTCGTGAAGTCGTCCGGCGCGGGCGTGTAGATCGACTTGGTCGCGTCGAGCTCGTAGAAGACGCGGGGCCGCGGGTCGTGCGAGACGGCAGCGGTGACTGCCGCGGCCTCCGACGAGAGCCGGTTCGCGAGCGACTGCGCGATGCCGGCCTCGCCCGTCGCGTCGCCGACCAGCACGATGTCGGCGAAGACCGCCGGCAGGGTCGTCGCGTCGAGCATGACGAGGGGAAACCCGAGCGAGCGGATGTGCGCGACGTCGGTGGTCGAGGTGATCCCCTTGAAGCCGATCACGAGGTCCGGCTGTGCCGCGACGAGCTTCTCCATCTCGACGCCGTTGTACGTCGCGACCTGCGGAATCGACTTCACGGCCGCCGGGTAGTCGTCCGAGCTCGTGACGCCGACGACCCGGCCGCCCTCGCCGAGCGCGAACAGCGTCTCGGTCACCGACGGCGCCAGGCTGACGATGCGCGCCGGCGCGTGCGGGATGGTCACGCTCGTGCCCTGGTCGTCGCGGACGGTCAGCGGGAACGACGCCGAGCCGGGCGAGGAGACGGCACCCGACGACGACGCGGCCGACGACGTGCCCGACGCCGGGGCGGCGGACGATGGTGCGGAAGATGCGGGCGACGACGGTGCGCCGAACGCCGGCGGATTCGAGGCGCTGGACGTCGGCGAGGTGGGTGACGCCGCGCCGCCCGCGCTGCAACCGGCGATGGCGATCGCGACCAGGAGGGGGAGCAGCGCCCGGAGCGAGCGCGCCAGCCGGGGGCCCCGCGCCGCGCCTGCCGATGGGGCGCGCGTGGACGCTGCGGCGGAAACGACCGGAGGGAGCGGAACCGGAAGAGCGGTGCGCACGGGTGCCTTCCCTTTCTCACGAAGGTACGAGCACGACCGCGGGTCCGGCGACCGGACTTCCGACGCGAGGCCGGGCCTCGCGCGATCACCGTAGCGGGACTGTGCCGGACTTCCACCGGCTTCGCGGATCCCGCGGTCCTGTTCTGTGGTTGGCCGAGCCCGTCCGTTGGGACGTCCGCTCGGGCGGCCCGAGTCTACTCCGGCCCGGAGTCCTTGCGCGCGGTGCCGTCGGACGAGGAGCCCGCGGACGCGGAGGCGTTGGGGCGAGAAGAGCCATCCACGTCGGACGTGCCAGCCGCGCGCTCCGCGGCGGTGGCCCCGGTCGGAGCGGCGCTCGCTTCCGCGCCCTGCGGGCGGCGGCGCAGCGCGAGCGGGTCCCGCAGCTCCCGCCGCAGGATCTTGCCCACGCCCGATCGCGGCAGCTCCGCGACGAACTCGACCTGGCGGGGAACCTTGTACCCCGCCAGGTTCGCGCGGCAATGCTCGACGACCATCTCGACCGTGAGGAGCGCGCCGGGTTTCGGCACGACGAACGCCCGAGGCACCTCGCCGAGCCGCTCGTGCGGGACGCCGACCACCGCCGCCTCCGCGATCAGCGGGTGCAGGTGGAGCACCTCCTCGATCTCACGCGGCCACACGTTCATGCCGCCGACGATGATCAGGTCCTTCTGCCGGTCGACGATCCGGAAGTACCCGTCCTCGTCCCGGACGGCGACGTCCCCCGTGTGCAGCCAGCCGTCCCGCAGGACGAGCGCGGTCTCGTCCGGATTGCCGTAGTAGCCCTTCATGACCTGCGGGCCGCGGACGATCAGCTCGCCCTCCTCGCCCGGCGGCAGCTCGTGCCCGTCGAGCACCGACACGACGGCCGCGTCGGTCGATGGGAACGGCACCCCGATCGTGCCGGGGCGCCGGTCGCCGCGGAGGGGGCTGCAGTGGGTGACCGGGCTCGCCTCGGACAGCCCGTATCCCTCGACCACGCGGCCGCGCGTCACCGCCTCGAAGAGACGCTGGATCTCCGCCGGCAGCGGGGCGCCGCCGCTGATGCAGGCATCGACCGACGTCAGGTCGAGCCTGGATGCCTTCGGGTGAACGGCGATCGCCTGGTACATCGCCGGCACGCCCGGGAACATCCGGGGACGCTTGCAGTCGATCAGCCGGAGCATCTCGCCCGTGTCGGGACGCGGGACGAGGACCTGGCGCTGGCCGAGCAGGATCGACATGTTCATCGCGACCGTCATGCCGTAGATGTGGAAGTACGGCAGTGCTCCGAGGACGGTCTCGCCGGGCCGTGCGTCCGGGAACCAGGCGGCGACCATGACCGCGTCCGCCACGAGATTGCGGTGCGTCAGCATCGCGGCCTTCGGCGTGCCCGTCGTCCCGCCGGTGGGTTGCAGGACGGCAAGATCCTCGGGACCGGCCGCCGAGTCGAACCGCCCCGGCGCGGCATGGCCGATCATGCGGACGAGATGCGGCGTTTCGGGTGTCTCCTGGACCGGATGCCACCGGCCCTCCCGGCGCGCCTTGAGCGGATACGCCAATGCCTTGAGCGAGGGCAGCTGGTCCTGGATCCCGGCCGTGACGACCGGGCCGCCGAGGCCGAGCTCGGACCGCGCAGCGCGGACCCTCGGAGTGACGAGGTCGAGCGCGATCGAGACGTGGGGACGGCCGATCGCGAACAGCTCGACCACCTCGCGGGGCACGTAGAGCGGGTTCATCGGGAGCGCGACCGCGCCGGCGCGCATCGCGCCGTGGAACGCGACCACGAACGCCGGGCAGGTCGGCAGGTGGAGGCTGACGACGTCCCCGGGCGCGACGCCGAGGTCGCGCAGGGCGCGCGCCATCCGGTCGACCTGCTCGTCGAGCTGCGCGTAGGTCGTCCGCCGATCGTAGAAGTCGAGGGCCACTGCCGCCGGCCACCGGCGCGCGGCGTCGCGGAGCAGGCCGTCGACAGGCACGTCGGGGATCGTGACGTCCGCCGGGACGCCCTCGTCGTAGTGCTCGAGCCACGGTCGCTGCCGCATCGCCACCGACATTCGCTGGCCTCCTGTCCGGCCGGCCCCCGTCTGGCCTCGCTGCCCCTGGCTACACCACCCGATACCCGCCGCGCTCGACGAGCGCTGCCGCAACGCCGCGCCGCAGCGGCACACCGTCGACCGGCTCGCGCCGCAGCACGCGCCGCAACCCCGCGAGCGTCATGCGCCGCTCGTCGCCTTCCTGGACGTGGGCCGCCACCTCGGCCGAGCCCCGCTCGACGGCCGCGATCGACGACGTGACCACGAGCCGGGCGAGGTCCGCGTGCAGTGCGTCGCGCGACGCACACGCCCGGAGCACCGCCGACTCGGCCGCGAACAGCGCGATCGCGACGTCGGCGAGCCGGTACAGCACCTCCTGCTCATCCTCGAGGCGGTCGGCGTACCGCTGGACCGCGATCCCCGCCGCGACGAGCAGCGCCGTCCGCATCGCCCGCACCTGGCGCAGCTCCTCGTCGAGCGGCTCGCCGTCCTCGATCGGCGCCTCCGGCGAGAGCAGCGCCTCGCCCGCCCTGGTCGCCGGACCCAGCAGGTCGAGCCGTCCGCGCATCGCGCGCCGCAGCAGCATCCCGGGCACGAGCAGCCGGTTGACCTCGTTCGTGCCCTCCCAGATCCGGTGGATCCGCGCGTCGCGGTACATCGCCGCCGCGCCGCCGTCCTCGACGTACCCGTAGCCGCCCATGAGCTGCAGGAGGTCGTCGACGACCTCGTTGAGCCCGTCCGAGGCCAGGACCTTCGCGATCGAGCACTCGATCGCGTATTCCTCGAGCGCGGAGCGCGCCTGCTCGGCGTCGCCGAACGCGCCGGCCAGCCGCCCGTCGATGAGCCCCGCGCTGCGGTACGTCACCGACTCGACCGCGTACGTCCGCTCGGCCATCGTCGCGATCCGCTCGGCGGTGAGCGGGAAGTCGAGCAGGCGGCGCCCGAACAGCCGCCGGTCCGCCGCGTACGCAATCGCGTGGTCGATCGCCGGGCGCATCCCGCCGAGGCACCCCGCGGCGAGCTTGAACCGCCCGACGTTCAGCACGTTGAACGCGACGATGTGCCCGCGGCCGACCTCTCCGAGGACGTTCTCGGCCGGTACGCGTGCGTCCGCCAGCGTCAGCGCGCACGTCGACGAGCCGCGGACGCCGAGCTTGTGCTCCTCGGCCTCGACGGTGAGCCCCGGCGTGTCGCGGGGGACGAGGAACGCCGTCATCTGCTCGCCGCCGACCTTCGCGTACACGGTGAACAGGTCGGCGAACCCGGCGTTCGTGATGAACTGCTTGCTGCCGTTCAGGAGATAGTGCGTGC
>JAKAAV010000140.1 GCA_021802185.1 Chloroflexota bacterium
GCCAGCGTGCGGACGTAGGGCCCCGGGTGCGCCGCCGCGATGCGGACATGGCACGAGGCCACCGTGGTAGCCCACCTGGCCCGGGCGGCGAGCGTCGGTTCGGGACGCAGGTACCGCACCCCGCTCGCCACGCGCGCCACGTCCGGCTGCACGACGCGCTCGTGAGGGTCGCGGATCGAGAACAGGCGGAGCGGCACGGCCTGCGCCTCGAGGCCCAGGATCTCGTCGAGGATGAACGTCTCGGACAGCCGCGGGAACCGCTTGGTCAGGTAGCCGACGACGCCGCTCGCGCGCTCCGACGCCACACGGACGGGCGTGCCCTCACTCATGCCGGCACCGCCACCGGCTCCTCGGCCTCCGCGCCGGCCGCGCGGCGCCCGAGCCGGAGATCCTGGGCCGCGCGTGCCTCGTCGAGCAGGACCTCGCGGAGCCGCGGAAGCCCGAGCCGGTCGAAGGTCGAGGCGTCGTGGCGCGGCGCGTCGAGCGCGGCGCGCAGGGCGCGTTCCAGCCGATCCTCGAGCCCCGGTCCGCCATCGACGACCCGGATGAGCCCGCGCGAGGCGAAGAGTCCGGCCCGGATCTGCTGCTCGCGGCGGGGCCAGGTGCGCGGCACGACGACGGTCGGCGTTCCACTCGGGATCGCCTCCATCAGCGAGTTGTAGCCGCCCATCGTCACGACGACGCTCGCGGCGGACATCGCGCCCTCGAGGCCCGGGATGAACTCCTCGAGATGCCCTCCGCGGCTTGCCTGGACCCGCGCTTCCAGCGCCGCGCGGTCCTCGCCGCTCATCAGCGGTCCGCTCACGAGCAGGCTCGGCAGTCCGAGGCGCTCGGCGGCCTCGAGCGTGGCGAGCAGCACGTCGATCCCGTCGCCGCCGCCACCCGCCGTTCCGAGCACGACGCGCATGTCGGGCGTCCAGCCCGGGATCGGCACGACCGAATCCGGCGCCGGCTGCCGGCAGAGATACCCGGAGTAGGTCGTCCGCTGCAGTGTCTCGGACGGGATGCCATACCCGGCCAGGTCGACGAGGTCCGGGCTCCCGTACACGACGACGCGATCGAACACCTCGCGCAGCGTCGAGGCGACGTCCTGTGCCTCCCACGAGCGGCGCACCGCGGCCGGCTCGTCGACGACGTCGCGGAGCCCCAGCACGATGCGGGTCGCCGGCGATCGCCGCCGGAGCGCGTCGAACGCCCGTAGCAGTTCGCCCTTCATGCCCTGCGGGGCGTGGTCGACGAGGAAGACGTCCGGCTCGAAGCGCCGGGCGACGTCGGCGATGATCGCCGCGCGGGCACGCCACACGATCGAGAACGGGAGCCGCGGGTCGCGCGAGGCGTACTCGTCGACCCCGGTCTTCACGACGGGCGGCAGCGAGACGACGGTCAGGTTCTTCGGCAGGTCGAAGCGCTCGGTGACCGTCGATCCGCTCAGCAGGACGACCTGGACGCCGCGGACATGCTGCAGGACGTCCTGTGCGATCAGGACGTTCCGGCGCAGGTGGCCGAGGCCGTACGTGTCGTGGGAGTACAGGAGGAGGCGCTGCAGGCTGGGACGAGTCTTCATGGTCGTGCTCCAGGCGGGTGTGCGGGGTGGACCCTGTGCGGGGCCGGGCTCACGCGGCCCGTGGGAGGCGGAGGGCAGCTGGCGGGCGCGAGATTGCGGCCGATCGGCCGCGCAGCCGGCTGCGGATCCACGCGACCTCTTCGGCGTACCCGTCGGCGAACGCGACGCGCGGCCGGAAGCCGAGGAGCTCGCGCGCTCGCGTGAGATCCGCCTCGGTGTGGCGCACGTCTCCGCGGGCGACGGGCTCGTGCCGGACACGGACCGGCTTCCCGGCGAGATGCTCGAGCAGCTGGATGGCGTCGAGCAGCGCGACGCGGGACCCGCCGCCGATGTTGACGGCCATGCCCGCGACCGGGGCGGTCGCCGCGAGCACGGTCGCCTCGACGATGTCGTCGACGTACGTGAAGTCGCGGCTCTGCGTGCCGTCGCCCAGCACGTGGAGATGGGCGCCGCGCAGGGCGGCCTCGGCGAAGCGGCGGAGCGCGAGGTCCGGCCGCTGGTCGGGCCCGTAGACCGTGAAGTACCGGAGCGCCACGGTCTCGAGCCCGTCGCCGTTCGCCGCCAGGATCGTCTTCTCAGCCGCGAGCTTCGTGCGCCCGTAGGGCGAGATCGGCGCGACCGGGGCCGTCTCGCTGAACGGGACGGGCGCGTTGCCGTAGAGCGAGGACGACGAGGCGTGCACGATTCGGCGCACGGTGGCGCTCCCCTGCGCCGCTGCCACCAGCCGGGCCGACGCCTCCACGTTGTCGTGGTGGTACAGGCGTCCCTGCCGGAAGCTCGGGCGCACGCCCGGTCGCCCGGCCAGATGGAAGACGACCTCGGTGCCGCGCAGGAGCGACTTGACTGGGAGGTCGACGAGGTCACCGGCCACGAGCCGGAACCGGCGGTGCCGGGAGAGCGCAGCGGCGCGCGCGAGCTTCTCGGACGGATCGTACGTGTCGGTGAACCCGTCCAGGCCGATCACGTTCCACCCGTCATCGAGTAGGCGGGAGCTGAGGTGGGACCCGATGAACCCGGCCGCGCCGGTGACGAGACAGGTGGACATGTGTCTCCTTTGACTCATGGATTCGATGTCGCCGGCGCGGTGGCGTCGGCGGCATCGGTCGGCACGGGCTCGGTCGGCACGGGCTCGGTCGGCGCCGGCTCGGGCGTCGCGTCGCCTTCCGCCGTCGCCGAAGCCGCCTGGGTGAGCGCCGTGGGCGGCTCCGCGGAGGCGGTGCCGGCGCTGCCCTCGACCGGCCCCGGCGTTGCGTCCGCCGACGGTCCGGTCGCCGGCGCGTCCGATGCCGGGCCCGGGACGCGCGTGGCCGTCGGCACGGGACCGGCCACCCGCGACTGCACGTCCGGAACGGCGGATTCCGAGGGCGTGAGCGCCCGCAGGGGAGCCGGGGTCCCGGCGGCCGCCGGCCGCGATGGCCGGCCGGGCGACGCGTGTGCGCTCCCGTTCCGGGGGGCAACGGACGTCAGCAGGACCGCGGGCGCGAACTGAGGCCGCGCGGGGGAGGTCGTGGCGAGGATCGCGACGACGACGACGCCGATCAGGGCAGTCGCACCGACCAGCGCCGCTGCCGCCGCGTTGAACCGCCGGAGCCCCACGTCGCACCTCCCGGTCCGGCCGCTCCCGCTCGTTGCGGGAGCCGTTTCGGATGCCAGGAGGTTCGCGGCGTCAGATGAACGTTCGATGGAGCGGTCGTGAGAGAACTCTCACGACCGATGGCGGGCGCGCGCAACGCGGCCCGGGCATCGCCGGGGCGCGTCCACGCGGCCCGGGCATCGCCGGGTCAGGACGCCCGACCTACCCCCGCGGCGGCCTCGAGCTCGCCGGCGAGTTGCGGCGCGACCCGGCCGCGCACCCGCACGTCCGTCCCCCGGTACTCGATGTCGACCGTGCCGCGTTCCCGGATCCGGGCGATGAGCTCGCCGGCCGTGTACGGCAGCACGGCGTCGACGTCGACCCAGAGGTCGGCGAGGAGGGCGGACAGCCGCGTGCGGAGCGTGTCGAGGCCGTAGCCCGTGAGCGCCGACACCAGCACGGCGTCGCCGATGATCGGGGCCGGGTTGGACCCCTCGCGCGCGCCGGATTCCAGCAGGTCGGCCTTGTTGTAGACGACCAGCCGCGGCTTCCCGCCGGCGCCGAGCTCGTCCAGGACCTGCTGCACGGTCGCGAGGTGCTCGGTGAAGTGGGGGTCGAACGCGTCGACGACCTCGAGCAGGACGTCGGCACGCGTGACCTCTTCGAGCGTGGCACGGAACGCGTCGACCAGCTGGTGCGGCAGCTTGTGGATGAAGCCGACCGTGTCGGTGACGATCGCGGACTGCCCCTCCCCCAGCTTGACGGCGCGGCTCGTGGGATCGAGCGTCGCGAAGAGGCGGTTCTCCGCGCGCGCCGCCTCGGACCCGTACAACGCGTTCAGCAGCGTCGACTTGCCGGCGTTCGTGTACCCGACGATCGCGACGGTGGGAACCAGCCGGCGATCCCGGGATCGAGACGCGATCTCGCGCTGCTGCCGCACGTCGTCGAGGCGCTCGCGCAGGCGCCGGATGCGTTCCCGGATCAGCCGCCGGTCCGTCTCGAGCTGCGACTCGCCGGGGCCGCGGGTGCCGATGCCGCCGCCCGTGCGGGACAGGTGCGTCCACATCCTGGTCAGTCGCGGCAGCTGGTACTCCAGCTGGGCGAGCTCGACCTGGAGGCGTCCCTCGTGGGTCTGGGCGTGCTGGGCGAAGATGTCGAGGATGAGCCCACTCCGGTCGAGCACCTTGCATCCGACGAGGCTCTCGAGCGACCGCTGCTGGTTCGGCGTCAGCTCGTCATCCGCGATCAGGAGCGTGAACCCCGTCTCCGACCGTGCCTGCACGAGCTCCTGGGCCTTGCCCTTGCCGAGGTACCAGGCGGGGTCCGGCGTCCGCCGGTTCTGCCACTCCGCCCCGACGACCTCGGCGCCGGCCGTGTCCGCCAGCGCGGCGAGCTCGCCCAGGGACTCCTCGGCCGTCCACCCCGGCTCGCCGCCCGTGTCGACGGCGACGAGGAACGCACGTTCCCGGGGCGGTTCGAGTTCGATCAGGCGGGCCATGGTCCTCCGTTCGGTCGGTTCGACGTCACTCTACCGCACACGCGCCTGCAATCCGGATGCCCCGCCGCCCGCGTCCCTCGCAAGCGCGCGTGTCGCACGATCGGCGGTCGATGGCGCGAAAGACCGCCCGATCCGGACGAAGCGGTGCGGTCGCGAGCACAGGAGGTGGCGATGGATCGACCCAGCCCGGCCAACCGGCCGGAGAACGACCCGGGGAGCAACCCGCCGCTCGAGCCGCCCGACGTCGAGGGGACGGACAAGCTGCTCGAGCTCGAGGACGAGCGCCCGGTCGACGAGCAGGTCGCCTGGATCGACCACACCGACACGGACGACCTCGGTCGGATGACCGACACGGAGGTCCTCGAGGGTGACCTCGCGGCTGGCGTCGGGGATCGGCCCGACGAGCCGGAGGCCGAGAACCTCGAGCTGCTCGTCGAGCGCGAGCTCCGCGCCGGGGAGACGTCCAACCCGGAAGTGGCGGCCGAGGAAGGGATGACGTGGGTGCCCCCGAGCGACCCGCCGGTGGTGCCCGACGACGTCCCCGGGGGCGCATCCGTGGCCGCCGGGTTCGGGACCACGGCCGAGGACGAGCCGTTCGACGCGGACCATCATCAGGACGTACTGCCGGACGAAGAGGAGATGGTCGCGCGGGTGCGGGAGGCGCTGCGCGCCGACTCGTCGACCAGCCGGTACGCCGACGAGATCGCGATCGGGACGCGCGGCGGGATCGTGGCGCTGCGGGGCGTGGTCGACGACATCTCGGACACCGACGACCTGGTGGCCGTCGCGCAGATGGTGACGGGCGTCGACGAGGTCATCGACGAGCTCGAGGTGCGCGGCGTCTGAGCCTGAGAGGCTGATCCGAGAGCTCCGGACCGTGAGGAGCGGCCGCCCGGCCGGCAGCCGCACGCACGGTCCTCCGGCGCATTCCCGGCGCCGCGTCGACTGGCTTGCCGCAGCCGCTGACGCCACCCGTGACGCCACCCGGCTTCCTGCGGGATTCCCGGCTTCTCGACGCATGCCCGTGGTTTCCTGCCGGATTCCCGCGGGGTGTCGGGTAACCTGCGTGGCGACGCGGACACTGCCCGGTTTCCTGCCGGATTCCCGCGGGGTGTCGGGTAACCTGCGTGGCGACGCGGACACTGCCCGGTTTCCTGCCGGATTCCCGCGGGGTGTCGGGTATGCAGCTTCATGGCCGGTGCGGGACGGCCGACGGGCCGGGCAACGGCTCGCCGCGGCCTCGAAACGCACGATTCGAGCGTGGAACGAGGTCCGGACCGGGAGGCTGTGTGCGATCCGGTGGCAGGAACGCTCCGGTAACGTGCGTAGTCGACGCCCCACGCAAGTCTGGCAGTCCAGCCCCTGATTGGCGCCCGGCCCCTGGACCTTGGACCGCGCCGCTGGACGGCGCCCCTGACCGCACGCTGACCGCGCGCTGGACCGCGCCGCTGACCGCGCGCTGGACCGCGCAGCTGACCGCGCTCGACTGGCCGCGCCCGGACCGCGCCGCTGACCGCGCGCTGGACCGCGCAGCTGACCGCGCTCGACTGGCCGCACCCGGGATCCGATGGGCCGGCTACCGGGTGGCCCGCACCGCCGATTCGAGGAAGGCCCGAACGAGGGGGAGCGCCGCCGGGTACGGGTCATACGTGGCATCGAGCCAGGTGATGCCAGGCTCGGCGCGGAACCAGGTCCGCTGCCTGCGCGCATACGCCCGGGTCCGGACGATCGTCTCTGCCAGCGCCTCCGCCGTGCTCCGCCGGCCCCGCGCAACGTCGATCGCTTCGCGGTACCCGATC
>JAKAAV010000141.1 GCA_021802185.1 Chloroflexota bacterium
GTGCTTTCGCCGCTCGCCGTCGGACCGCCCGCGGCCGCCGCCCCGCCCGTGGCCGCCGCCCCGCCGCGGGCCAGCGCCGCGGCGATGGCGTCGGACGCAACGCCGCGCGTCGCGAGCTCTCGTCTGAGTGCCGCCGCGCCCCGGGGATGGGCACGGTCGCGGCTCTCCACCCATGCGCGCGCGAACGCCTCGTCGTCGAGGTACCCGACCTCGACAAGCCGCGCGACGACCTGCTCGACGAGCGCCTCGGGGTAGCAGGCGCGGAGCAGCCTCCGGCGCGTCTCCGCGACGCTGCGGGGACGCGCCTCCAGGAACCGGGCGGCTGCCTCCATCACCGGTCCGGTCTCCGTTAGGCTGGCGTGCCTCTCCCGCGTGCGGGCGAGCGATTCGGGCGTGCTCCGGCGGCGCGTCGTGGTCATCTGTCCCGCACGCATGGTCCGCGCACGCCCGCACGGTGTGTCACGGTTCGCCGCCCCGCACCTGGGACGCGGCCCTCGTGCCGCGTGTCACGCCGTCACTCGGCTTCGGCGATGCCCTCGACCGGCACGTCGATGTTCGCCACCTTCGCCCGGATCTCGGTCTCGAGCTGCTGTGCGACGTCGGGGTTGAGCCTCAGGAACTCCTTCGCGGCCTCGCGGCCCTGGCCGAGCCGCGTGTCGGCATACTGGAACCACGCGCCGGTCTTGCCGACGATCCCGCTCGCAACGCCCACGTCGAGCAGACCGCCCTCGCGCGACACGCCCGTGCCGTACATGACGTCGAACTCGGCGACCCGGAACGGCGGGGCGACCTTGTTCTTCACGACCTTCACGCGGACGCGGCTGCCGATCGCGTCGGTGCCCTGCTTGATGGTCTCGATGCGGCGCATGTCCAGCCGGACGCTCGCGTAGAACTTCAGCGCGCGGCCGCCCGGGGTCGTCTCCGGATTGCCGAACATCACGCCGATCTTCTCGCGGAGCTGGTTCGTGAAGACCAGTGCCGTGTTCGACCGGCTCACCGCGCCGGTCAGCTTGCGCAGGGCCTGGCTCATGAGGCGGGCCTGGATGCCCACGAACGAGTCGCCCATCTCGCCCTCGATCTCGGCGCGCGGCACGAGCGCGGCGACCGAGTCGACGACGACACAGTCCACGCCCCCGGAACGAATGAGCGTCTCGGTGATCTCGAGCGCCTGCTCGCCCGTGTCCGGCTGGCTCACCAGCAGATCGTCGACGTTCACGCCGCACGCCTTCGCGTACCCCGGGTCGAGCGCGTGCTCGACGTCGATGAACGCGACGACGCCGCCGCGGCGCTGTGCCTCGGCGAGGACGTGCTGGCAGAGGGTGGTCTTGCCCGACGACTCGGGGCCGAAGATCTCCGTGACACGGCCGCGCGGGATGCCGCCGACGCCGAGTGCGAGGTCGAGCGCGATCGAGCCTGTCGGGATGGAGTCGACGGCCTGCCGCTCACGCGACCCGAGCCG
This sequence comes from Chloroflexota bacterium, assembly GCA_021802185.1. Taxonomy (GTDB): domain Bacteria; phylum Chloroflexota; class Limnocylindria; order Limnocylindrales; family CSP1-4; genus JAJYNJ01. Next base: position 1,460 of record JAKAAV010000141.1, read on the forward strand.
CATGATCGAGCCCCGCCCGAACTGCTTCTCGATGGCGAGGATCGCGGCATCGACGGCGCGTGTTCGTTCGCCGCTCGCCTTGTCTCCCGTCGCGTCCCCGTTGCGCGTCCCGCCGGCCGCCTGACCGGACCCCGTCATGGCCATGCTCCTGCTCTCCCGTACGGGGCCGAGGATGGCGGTCGCGTCAGCCTTCGTCCGCCTCCTCCTCGACCCGCGGCTTCCGGCGAGGCTTGATCACCTCGACGTTCTGCGGCGGTGCCTCGAGGAGCGGCTGGAGCCGGACCTTGGATGCCGTGTCCTTCGGCTTCTTCTTGACTTCGCGGTGCGGGCGATTCTTGGTTCCCATGCCTCCGCCTCCGCGGCGCACCGCCAGCGTAGACGGCGCACCTCGACTGTGACTTCACCGCAGCTTCGTGCCAGCTTGCCTGTCACGTTCGACGGCCGTCTCTGGCTTGTCCGGGACACGGCGCGCGGCGTCGCGCCTGAACTCCGAGAACGTCCCGCGCTCGATGGAGAGCCGGACCCGTGCCATGAAGTCTATGGTGAAGGTCAGGTTGTGACAAGTTGCGAGCCGGTACGCGAGGAGCTCCTCGGCCCGGAACAGATGGGCGAGGTATGCCCTCGAGAACGTGCGGCAGAGGCGGCACGGGCAGCCCTCGAGGACGGGCCGCGGGTCGTCGAGGAAGCGTGCGTTCCGGATGTTGAGGCGCCCCCCCGGTACCCACAGCGTGCCGTTGCGGGCGACACGCGCGGGCAGCACGGAGTCGAACAGGTCGATGCCGGCGTCGACCGCGTCGAGCATGTCGAGCGGTGAGCCGAGACCCATGAGGTATCGCGGCCGCGGGTCGCCGGCGAGGAGCGGCAGGGCCACGTCGAGCGCGGCGCGGCGCTGCGCCGGCGTCTCGTCGCCCGCCAGCCCGCCGATGCACAGGCCGTCGAACGGCAGTGCCGCGATCGCCGTCGTCGACTGGGCGCGCAGGTCGGGCACGAGCCCGCCCTGGACGATCCCGAACAGCGCCTGGTCCGGCCGGCGGTGGGCCTCGAGACATCGCGCCGCCCAGGCGTGCGTCCGCCGCATCGCGTCCTCGACCTCTCGCCTCGAGGAGGCGTGGGGCGGCACGGGGTGGTCGAGCGCGACCGCCACGTCGGACCCGAGGGACTCCTGGACGGCGATCGCGTGCTCGGGCGTGAAGCGGTGGGTCGACCCGTCGAGGTGCGACCGGAAGGTCACGCCATCGTCGTCGATGCTTCGGAGGTCCGCGAGGCTGACGACCTGGAACCCCCCGCTGTCGGTCAGGATCGGCCGGTCCCAGCCCATGAACCGGTGCAGACCACCGAGCCGCGCGATCCGCTCGTGGCCCGGGCGCAGGTAGAGGTGGTACGTGTTGGCCAGGATCATCGTCGCCCCGACCTCATGAAGATCGTCGGGGTCGAGCGCCTTCACCGTCGCGTTGGTGCCGACGGGCATGAATGCCGGCGTCTCGACGACGCCGTGCGGCAGCGTGAGCAGGCCGCGCCGGGCGCGCGTGGGCTCGTCCTGGGTCGGGGTCCGGAGCACCTCGTAGCGGAGAGGGCGGCCGGCCGGCGCCCACGCCGGGGCCGATGCCGGCGCCCACGTCGGGGCCGATGCCGACGCCCACGTCGGGCGCGACGCCGGATCGCCCGTGGGGTTGGCTTCCCGGGCGGGCGTCGTCCCGGTCCCGGCCGCGACGGGATCGGGGCTCACCCCGTGATCTCGGCGCGCTCGAGCGCCACGGCGGAGATGAGGGCCGAGGCAACGAGGTAGGCGAGCACGAGCACGAGCGCGGTCGGCTGGTCGATCGTCGACCGTGCGAGCTGCGACGCGCTTCCGCCGACGTCGACGCCGCCGCCGATCGCGCCCGGCTCGCGGAGCAGCGAGCTGACCACGGTGAAGGGCAGGTACCGCACCCACTCGGGCCAGAACCCCGCCGCGAACGATTCGACAAAGTAGATCCCGATCCCCACGCCGAGCCCCGCGATCTGGCTTCGTGCGAGCGTCGCGATCGCGAACCCGATCCCCGCCTGCTCGCAGAGCGCCAGCCAGGTCCGCGCCGCGAGCGACGGCAGGGATCCCACGATGCCCGGGTCGCCGATCCCGGCGAGGCCGAGCCCGGCGATCGACGCAGCGACCGCGACCGCCACGAACCCGACGACCGCGGCGAGGACGACGGCCGGGACCAGCAGCAGCAGCACGGCCGCGAGCTTGGCCAGCGCGTACCTCGTCCGGCTCTCGCCACGCGACACCGCGACCTTCACCATCCCCCAGCCCCAGTCCGATCCGGCCGCGGAGGCGCCGAACACGATCGCGAAGAGGCCGCCGATGCTGCCGACGAAGCTCGCGACTGACGCGTACGCGCCCGGGAACGTGAGCAGCGACCGGATCGCCGTTCTCGCTTCCGCGCCGCCCTGCACTCCGGGCGCGGTCGCCATCGTGTTGTAGCTCGCCCCGACGGCGACGAACAGCAGCACCAGGATGCCGAGGAAGATCCCGAGCGTGATCCACGTCGCGGGCCGCTTCACCAGCTTCAGCAGCTCGCCGCCCAGCAGGCGCATCACGCGCTCCCCGTCAACGAGAGGAACAGCGACTCGAGATCGCTGCCGGATTCGAGGCCGGTGGCGTAGATCCCGGCCGCGGCGAGGGCCCGGTTGACTTCTCCCGACCTCGACGGGGCGACGCGGACCGTGATCCAGCCCTCGTCGAGGGCCCCGGCCGCCTCCCAGACCGAGTCCGGACCGGCGAAGTTCTCGAGCACGCCGCGCGCGTGGCCTGTCGCCTCCGGCGGCACCCGCACGCGGACCTGCCCGGTCTCGCTCAGCAGCCGGTCCAGCGGTCCCTCCCGCACGAGGCGGCCGCGATCGATGATCCCGACCACGTCCGCCAGTTGCTGCACCTCGGGCAGGATGTGGCTCGACACGAACACCGTCTTGCCCTGGGCCGCGAGATAGCGCAGGGTCTCGCGCATCGCGACGATGCCGGCAGGGTCGAGTCCGTTGGCGGGCTCGTCGAGGACGAGCAGCTGCGGGTCGGACAGCAGGGCCGCGGCGATGCCGAGCCGCTGCCGCATCCCCGTCGAGTACCCGCCGACCCGGTCACCGGCTCTGTCCCGCAGTCCGACGAGCCCGAGCACCTCCTCGACCCGGTTCCGCGACGCCGGTGCGCCGGTGGATCCGATCACGCGGAGGTTGTCACGCGCCGACAGGTACGGGTAGAACGCGGGTGATTCGACGAGCGACCCGACCTGCTCGAGGCGGTGGCGGTCCCGCGCGGTGAACGGCCGCCCGAACAGCTCCATCGTGCCGCCGTCCGGCCGGATGAGGCCGAGCAGGCACCGGATCGTGGTGGTCTTGCCCGCGCCGTTCGGACCGAGGAATCCGTAGACGATCCCCTGCGGGACCGACAGGTCAAGCCCGACGAGCGCATGCGTCGTGCCGTACGCCTTCTGCAGCCCGCGCGTCGCGAATGCGAGGGCGCTTCCCGGTGTGCGGGGGCCGGCGGCAGCGGCCGCCCCGGCCGGGACGTTCGACGCGCTCGCGGTCTCGCCGCCCGCGGGTTTCCCATCGACCAGCGTCACTGTGCGGCCTCGGGCCTCGCGCCCTCGCTCGTGAGCCCGTCCCACAGGCCGAGGTCTGCGCGGTCGCTCCGGCGCGGCTGCGGCACCTCGTACCCGAGCGCCCGGAGGTGGTCACGCGCGCGTTCGGTCGCGAGGCGACCCTGCGGCGTCCGGTCGAGGAAGCCCAGCTGGAGGAGGTACGGCTCGTACACGTCCTCGACGGTCTCGACCTCCTCGCCGATGACGGCCGCGAGCGCGGCCCCACCCACCGGACCGGAGGCGAACTTCTGGACGATCGCGAGCAGCAGGCGTCGATCGGTCGCGTCGAGCCCCTCCTCGTCGATCTCCATGTCGCGCATCGCGGCCTCGGCGCTGGCCGCGGTGATCCGGTCCTCGCCACGGACCTCGACGTGGTCGCGGACACGGCGCAGGAGGCGGTTGACGATGCGCGGGGTCCCCCGGCCACGCCGCGCGAGCACGTCCACGGCATCGTCGTCGATCAGGACCGCGAGGATGGCGGCCGATCGCCGCACGATCGCGGCGAGGTCTGCGGCGTCGTAGTACTCGAGCCGATAGATGGCGCCGAACCGGTCGCGCAGCGGGCCGCCGACACGCCCGGCGCGCGTGGTCGCGCCGACGACCGTGAACGGCTTGAGCGACAGCCGGAGGCTCCGCGCGCTCGGGCCCCGCCCGATCATGACGTCGATGACGAAGTCCTCCATCGCCGGGTAGAGGATCTCCTCGACCGCGTGGTTCAGGCGGTGGATCTCGTCGATGAACAGGACGTCGCGCTCCTCGAGGTTCGTCAGGATCGCGGCGAGGTCCCCTGCGCGCTCGACCGCGGGGCCGCTCGTGGTGTGGATGTTCACGCCGAGCTCGCGCGCGACGATGTTCGCGAGTGTGGTCTTGCCGAGCCCCGGCGGCCCGTACAGCAGGACGTGATCCGCCGCCTCGCCCCGGCGCCGCGCCGCCTCGAGCAGCGTGCCGAGGTTCCGCTTGACCTGCTCCTGGCCGACGTACTCGTCGAGGTGACGCGGGCGCAGGCTCGTCTCGACGACGGCCTCTTCGACGGCGAGGGCGGCGGGCCCGACGACCCGGGGGGGCTCCATCGCGGCCGAGTCTAGCAGGTGGCGACGCCGTCGGAGCGATGGAGTAGCACGGATGTTCTAGTCGATGGGGTCAGCGGGATCGCATGAGCCTGCACAGTCGGCCCGCGGGCGCCGAGCCTGCGTGCAAGCGACTGCTGGGCATGATGAGCAACGACACGGCCTCGCGATCCTCAGGCCGGGAAGATGCGAGTGGAGACCAGATGAACGAATCCCCGGACCAGGACGCGCTCCGGCAGGAGTTGGCCGACGAGGCACAGCGCATCGCGATCGACGCCGAGTAC
>JAKAAV010000142.1 GCA_021802185.1 Chloroflexota bacterium
CCGGAGCCACGGACCTCGTTGGCGCGAGAGCCCCGGTAGAACCGCTCGAACACGTGGGGCAGCTCCTCGGCGTCGATCCCGATGCCCGTGTCCGTGACGCTGATCCGGGCGCCGTCCTGCGTCGCCGACAGCGCCACCGACACGCTCCCGCCGCCCGGCGTGAACTTCACGGCGTTGCCGACCAGGTTGCCGACGACCTGGCCGAGCCGCGGCGGGTCGTGGGGGAACCGGAACGGCGTGAGCGGGAGGTCCGCGGTGAGCCGGACTCCCTTGCGCTCGGCCGTCGGCCGCGCCTGCTCGATCGCGCTCTGCACGACCGTCCGGAGATCGTCCGGCCGGACGTCGAGCGCGACCAGCCCGGAATCGAGCTTCGAGATCTCGAGGAGGTTCGACGCGAGCCAGTCGAGGCGCTCGATCTGGACGCGGCTCGTCTCGAGGAACTCGCTGCGGGCCGCCGGATCATTGCTGGCCCCGTCCCGCAGCAGCTCGTTGTACATCCGCAGGGCGGCGATCGGCGTCCGCAGCTCGTGGCTGACGTCGGCCAGGAACTCGCGGCCGCGGTCGCGGTCCCGCCGGATGAACTCGATCGAGCGCTCGAGCTCGTCGGCCATCCGGTTGAACGCGTTGGCGAGCTCGTTGATCTCCGGCGTATCGCCACGACCGGGCGCGACGCGGGCCGAGAAGTCGCCCTCCGCGAGCGCCCGGGACGCGGTCGTCAGCCGCCGGATCGGGTCGGTCAGACGGTCGGCGACGATCGCGGCGGCCACGATCCCGACGAGCAGGGCGAGCACCGCGACGGCGATGAGCACCGTGAAGAGCGTCTGGAGCGTCTCGGCGCGCAGCGTGTACGGGGACGAGAGCCGCACGACGACCGTACGGACGGGCGCGGTCCCGGAGAACTGCGACCAGTACCGGTCCTGGATCTGGAACGACGAGGAGACGCTGACGTTCTCACGCGTGAGTCCCGCTCCCGGAGCCGCAGTCAGCGGCGCCCGCAGGGTGGCGACGGGCGTGCCGGACGCCGTCGGCCCGGGGTACACGATGACCGTGAGGTTCGCCTGCGCGACGACCTGGGCAACGCTGGCGAGGTACGACTGCTCGCCGGTCTCGTCGCCGGTGCCGGTCAGCGCGGACGCGATGGGTTGCGAGAGGCGGGGCGGATTCGTCTGCTCCACGATCGGGACGAGACCGCCGTGCGTGTTGAGAGTGATCAGCGTCCCGATCAGCTGCTGCGCCGCCGCCGCGCGCCCCTGCAGGCTCTGGGTCTCCTGCTCCGCGAAGTACGTGTCGAGGATGCGCGGCAGGATCGCGAGAACGAGGATCAGCGCGAAGGCGACGACCGCGGAGATGACGATCGCGAGCCGCGCGCGGAACGAGCGCGGGAGCAGTCGGCGGACGCCGCGGATCGCGGGAGGGCCGGGGAAGAGACGACGCCGTGGCCCGTTCGACGGCCCGGCGTCAGCGTTCGGCGAAGGCGTATCCGGCACCGCGCACCGTCAGGATGAATGCCGGCGCGAACGGGTCGTCCTCGAGCTTCTCGCGCAGGTGGCTCACGTGGACGTTGATCGTCTTCTCGTCCTGGTCCAGCGACGACTCGTAGTCGCGCACGAGTTCGAGCAGCTCCCGGCGCGAGTACACGCGCCCGGGCCGGGAGGCGAGGTGGCGCAGGATCTCGAACTCGGTCGCGGTCAGGGCGATCCGGCGGTCCCCCCGGGAGACGCGCCGCCGCTCGAGGTCGATGACCAGGTCGCGGAACCGGATCACGCGCCCGCCCGTGGCGTCGGCCAGGTCGCCGTACGCGCGGCGCAGGAGCGCCTTGATGCGGCTCATGAGCTCCCGGAGGCCGAACGGCTTCGTCAGGTAGTCGTCCGCGCCGAGCTCCAGGCCGATGACCTTGTCGACCTCCTCGTCCCGCGCGGTCAGCATCAGGACGGGGGCCTTGGAGCCGGACGCGCGCAGGCGGCGGAGCACCTCGAAGCCGTCGATCCCGGGCAGGCGGACGTCGAGCACGACCAGGTCGGGCGCCTGCTGGGTCGCGAAGTCGAGGCCCTCCTCGCCGCTCCGCGCGATCCGGACGTCGTAGCCCTCCTGCTGGAGCGCGTACTCGATCCCGCGGGCCACCGCGAACTCGTCCTCCACGAGGAGGATCGTTGCGTTCATCGCGCGAATCGTACAACCCCGAGCGTCTGCTACCATCGCGAGGTCGCCATGCATTGCGCGGTGCGCGTTCGTGCGCGCCTGCCGGCTGCCCGGGCCCGCTCACCCGCCCGCGCAGTCGCAACCAGATGAGGACCCGATCGTGACCCGACCAACGCTCACCGCGCAGCCGCGCGAACTCACGGGCAAGAACGTCGCCCGCCTGCGCAGGGAGGGGATCCTCCCCGCCGTCCTGTTCGGCCACGGCGAGGAGTCGCGGGCGATCCAGGTCGACGCGAAGGAGTTCGAGTCGCTCCGGAAGACGGCCGGACGGCACGCGCTGATCGACCTCAAGGTCGAGGGCGGGAGGACGCGCCAGGCGATCGTCCACGGGGTGCAGGAGCATCCCGTCCGGCGCACGCCGCTCCACGTCGACTTCCACCTCGTGAAGATGACCGAAGAGATCACGATGGACGTCCCGCTCGTCGCGGTCGGCACCTCAATCGCGGTCGAGAAGCACAACGGGACGCTGCTCCAGACGCTCGACCACCTGCGGCTGCGCGGCCTCCCGAACGACGTGCCGCAGACGATCGAGTTCGACATCTCCGTGCTCGACTCGTTCGACGCCGTGATCCGCGTTCGCGACCTGCAGCTGCCGGCGAAGGTCACGCTGCACTCCGATCCGGACGACACGGTGGCGCACGTCCAGGCGTCGCGCGCCGAGGTCGAGGTCGAGCGCGAAGCCGCCGCCGCGACCGCCGAGACGCCGGCGGGTGCGCCGGAGGAGGCCGAGACCGCTTCGGAGAGCTGATCCTCGGCAGCGAGGCGCGGGAGCTGGCAGGCGACGGGGGGAGCGCTTGAACCTGCCGGTCAACCCTCCGATCGAGCCGATGCTCGCGAAGCTCGCCGACGCGATCCCCGAGGGCGACGGCTGGCTGTACGAGCCGAAATGGGACGGGTTTCGGGCGCTCGTGTTCCGCGACGGACCCGAGCTGCTGGTCCAGAGCCGCGACCTCAAGCCGCTCGACCGATATTTCCCCGAGCTGCGTGAGCCTCTGCTCGCCGCGCTGCCCGACCGGGCCGTCGTCGATGGCGAGGTGGTGATCGCGGGCGAGCACGGGCTCGACTTCGACGCGCTGCTGCTCCGGATCCACCCCGCGGCCTCCCGCGTCGCGCTGCTCGCCTCGCAATCGCCGGCCTCGTTCGTCGCCTGGGACCTGCTCGCGCTCGACGACCGCGACCTGCGCGACACACCCTTCGCGGACCGGCGGGCGGCGCTCGCTGCCTCGCTGCGCAGCGCACCCGAGGGTCGGCGGAGCGTCGTCTCGCTGACGCCCGCGACGAGCGACCGGGCGGTGGCCGCCGACTGGTTCGCGCGGTTCGAGGGCGCCGGACTCGACGGCGTCGTCGCGAAGCGGCTGGACGGCGTCTACGAGCCGGGCCGCCGGGCGATGATCAAGGTCAAGCACCAGCGCACGGCCGACTGCGCGGTCGCGGGCTTCCGGTGGTACAAGGACGCGCCGGGCGAGATGGTCGGGTCGCTGCTGCTCGGTCTGTACGACGCGGCGGGGACGCTCCACCACGTCGGGGTGACGTCGAGCTTCACGCGCGAGGAGCGGCGAGCGCTGGTCGAGGAGCTGGCGCCGCTGCGCCGGGACGCGCTCGACGGGCACCCGTGGCGCGACTGGGCGGACGCCGAGGCCGATGCGGCAGCGCGCGGCCAGCGGATGCCGGGCGCGACGAGCCGCTGGAACCGCGGGCGCGACCTGTCGTGGCAGCCGCTGCGGGTCGAACGGGCCTGCGAGGTCGCATACGATCACCTGCAGGGCGAGCGGTTCCGGCACGCGACGACGTTCCTGCGGTGGCGGCCCGACAAGCCGCCGGCCGATTGCCGGTACGATCAGCTCGAGGTGACGCCCGCGTTCGAGCTGGCCGAGGTGTTCGGCCGGGCGGACTGATGGGCGCGACCGAACATGTGCGGCGTGCGGGCGGGAGGCCCGCGCCCGCGACCGCTCTTGACGGCCCGTTCGGGCCCGAATCCCTGGTCGCATGCGTCGGGTGCGCCGCACTCGTGCCCGCCGAGGGGATCGCGCCGGACCATGGGTACATCGGCGCGTCGCCGGGCTGCTGGTCGACGTTCGCCGGCCTCCGCGGGCGAGAGGCGAGCGACCCGGCATACGCGTCACACGGCCGGTCGATCACCGACGCCTACATGGTCCAGCACCCGGGAGTGCCCGGCCGCCGGTCGAGCCAGTCGGTCCGGGAACTGGTCGCCCGGCTCCTCCGGGACCGGGCCTGAGCCATCCGGCCTACCATTCCGCCGATGCCCCAGGTCACACGCCCCGTATCGCGACGGCGCCTCCTCATCGCGCTCGTCGCCGCGTTCGTCCTCGTGGCCGTGCTCGTCGCCGGTGCCGTCGCGCTCGGCGTCGGGACCTCGCTGCCGCCCGTGACCGGCGTGCAGATGGATCGTGCCGTGCCCGACCTCCCGCTCGTGGACGCGTCGGGCCAGCCCACCTCGCTCGCCGCGTTCCGAGGGCGCACCGTCGTGCTCGCACCGTTTCTCACGCTCTGCCACGAGGTCTGCCCGATCACGACCGGCGCGTTCATCGAGATGGAGCAGGCGGTCCGGCAGGCCGGGCTGGCCGGCCGCGTCGTGTTCGTCCAGGCGACGGTCGACCCGGGCCGCGACTCGCCGGCGAGGCTCCAGGCGTACGAGCGACTGACCGGCGTGAACTGGACACTCCTGACCGGGTCGGCCGACCAGATCGCGCAGTTCTGGGGCTTCTTCGGGGTGGGTTACCAGCGGCAGCCGATCGGGTCGCCGGCGCCGATCGACTGGTGGACCAACCAGCCCGAAACCTACGACGTCGGACACACCGACGCGCTGTTCATCCTCGATCCCGCCGGGCACGAGCGGATCGCGACGACGGGCATCGCGGACGTGGGCGGGAGGCTGAACTCGACGCTGACCGGGATGCTCGACGCGCAGGGGCTGCAGAACCTGCACGATCCCCAGGCGTCCTGGACGGTGCGCCAGGCGCTCGACGACCTGGGGCACGTGCTGGGCAGGACGATCCCCGCGCCCGCCTCCTGACCGGCGCGCCATCGCTCGGCGACCGCACGGTGATTCGGCGGGCTCCGGCTCGACCTCCGGGCGTCGACGCGGCTTCTCACCATGCAGCGTGGTGGTATCGGCCTGCGCGGGGGCGCGGGCCACGTCCTCGCGCACGAAACGTACCGCCGACCGTACCTCCAGTACTCTCGACAGTCGCGCGCGGTTGCCTATCGTTCGTGACGGCCCTCGCGGTCGATCGCTCGACGACGCCGGCCCACGCGCTGGAGGCGGTCCGCCTGGTCCCGCGACCCGACACGCGACCCGCGTCGCCGCGCGTCCGGCGCATGCCCGCACGCCCGGACGCGGCAGGGTCGGCGGAGGACCCTGTCGGGTCACCCGGCTCGGCGTCCGGACGCGCAGCGGATGCGGTCACCCCGGCGCAGTCCGCGCTGGCTCGCACGCGCACCCGCCGCGTCGTGACGACCGACGAGCCGTTCGACACCATCGGCGCGGTCGCGGCGGGGATCGCCCACGACTTCAACAACCTGCTCACGGTCATCCGCGGGTTCAGCGAGCTCCACATCGCGTCACACGATCCCGCCGACCCGAGCCGCGAGGACATCGTCGAGATCAGCCGGGCCGCGGACCGCGCCGCCCTGCTCGTCCGCCAGCTGCTGGCCGTGGGCCGGCGCCAGCCGACGCAGCCGCGCCACGCCAGGCTCTCCGATCTCGTTCAGCACGTGCTGCCGGCCGTGCGCGAGGTCGTCGGAGACACGATCGACGTCGTGGTCCGCGCAGACCCGGGGACGCCCGACGTCCTCGTCGACGCCACGCAGCTCGCCCAGGTCATCGTCGAGCTCGCCGCGAACGCGCGGGATGCCATGCCCGACGGCGGCACGCTGACCATCGAGACGAGCCCGGCGCAGCTCGACGCGTCGTTCGCCAACGCGCACCCCGGCACCGCGCCCGGCCTCCACGCCCGGCTCGCGGTTTCGGACACGGGGCGGGGGATGGACGACGAGGCCCGTCGGCGCGCCTTCGAGCCGTTCTTCACGACGAAGCAGGCGGGGCAGGGAACCGGGCTCGGCCTCGCGAGCGTCTACGGCATCGTCCGGCAGGCGGGGGGTTCCATCGACGTCGAGTCGGCGCGCGGTTCCGGGACGACGTTCCGCATCTTCCTCCCGCCGTCGGTTTCGGCGGCG
>JAKAAV010000143.1 GCA_021802185.1 Chloroflexota bacterium
CCTGTTTGGACGGCCGGCATCCCTGGCAGCCGCGGCCGCCGAGCCGGCGATGCCACGCTCCGGCGTCATGGCCCCCGGCTCGCCCATCGGCTGATCGAGGATCTGCTCCGCCGGCACGATCGCGGTCCCGGCTGATGTCCTACGCTCGGAGAAACCGGAGGAGGCGTCGCATGGCTGCGCGTACGGTGCTCGTTCTCGGAGGTGGCGTGGGTGGTCTCGTGGCCGTCCGGGAACTGCGCCACAAGCTCGAGCCGCACGATCGGGTGGTGCTCGTCGAGCGGGAGCCCGACTACCTGTTCCAGCCGTCGCTGCTCTGGCTCATGGTCGGGCGGCGGCGGCGGGCCGACCTGTCGCGGCCCATGTCCGCGCTCCTCGCGCCGGGGGTCGAGCTCGTGCGGGCCGAGGTGCGGGGCATCGATCCGGCCGGCTGTTCGGTCGGGACGAGCGCCGGGCGACTGACCGGCGACGGGATGCTCGTGGCCCTCGGCGCAACACTCGCCCCCGAGGCGAGCCCGGGCTTCGCGGAGGCCGCCCACAACATCTTCACGCTCGACGGCGCGCTCGGCTGCGCCCGGGCGCTGGAGGGGTTCCGGGGCGGACGGCTCGTGGTGGCGGTTGCCGGCCTCCCCTACAAGTGCCCCGCGGCCCCCTACGAGGCCGCGCTCCTGCTCGACGACGAGCTGCGCCGCCGCGGGGTGCGCGGGCCGGCCGAGATCGAGCTCTACACGCCCGAGCCCCAGCCGATGCCGGTGGCGGGCCCGGCCATGGGCGAGGCGGTGAGCCGCATGCTGGAGGCCCGCTCGATCCGGTTCCATCCGCGATCTCCGATCGAGCGGTTCGAGCCCGAGACCCGCGAGATCGTGCTGGCCGACGGGGCGAGGGTGGGCTATGACCTGCTCGTGGGTGTGCCGCCCCACCGGGCCCCGTCCGCGCTGCGCGACTCGGGGCTCGTCAACGACGCGGGCTGGGTCATGGTGGACCCGCGCACCCTCCGGACGAGCTTCGAGCGCGTGTACGCGGTGGGAGATGCGACCTCGATCACCCTCGCCAACGGCAAGCCGCTCCCGAAGGCGGGCGTGTTCGCGCACGCGGAGGCGGTCGCGGCGGTCGGGGGACTCGCCGCGGCGCTGGCCGGTGCGACGAGCGGGCAGGCGTTCGACGGCCACGGCTACTGCTGGCTCGAGACCGGGGAGGGGCGCGCGGCGTTCGCCGACGGCGACTTCTATGCGGAGCCCGATCCGGTCGTGGCTCTGCGCCGGCCGGGCCGCGTCTGGCATGCCGGCAAGGTCCTCTTCGAGCGCTACTGGCTCTCGAGCGGCCTCGCGCACCGGCTCTCCGCCGCCGCCCTCAGCGGCGCCGGTGGACTGGTGGGCGTCCGCGCAGAGCTGTAGGCGGGTTGTCGGCGGCACGCGGCCTTGATCCGATCTTGATGGTCAGGCGCACGGCGCCTTGAGCTTGCCGTGCAACCATCGTCGAAGCGAGCGGGAATCCGCCGCGGGGCCGGTATCGGATCGTGGCGCAGAGGAGTCTTGAGATGATGTGGGGCGCAGGTTTCGGGATGGGCCTGGTCGGTTGGCTGTGGATGCTCGGCGGGCTGATCCTGGTGGCCGCTCTCGTCGCCCTCGTCGTGCGCGCCCTGAGCGGCCCGACGTATCCCGAGGAACGCGGGTCCGCGAGAATGAGCGCGCTCGACATCCTGCGGGAGCGCTACGCCCGTGGCGAGATCACGGAGGCCGAGCTCGAGCAGGCGAAGAAGGCCCTGGGGTATCGGTCATGAGCCACCGGATGCTGGGCCGGCTGGGCGCCGCACTGGTGGGGTTGGGCCTCATCCTCCTGGTCGCGGGCACGGTCCTCGGAGGGCTCGGTCCTGCCGGCGGGTTCTCCTCGCCGGGTGCGGGCGCGAACCGGGGCCCGTTCGGGGCCATGGGGCCGGGCATGATGGGCGGCCTGTGGGCCGGCAACACCGGCAGCGCACCCGGGCCTGGTGCCGCTGGCTTCGTCGCCGGCACGCCCGCCGCGCCGCGGGTGGTCCACGTCCTCGCCGGCCCCGGGTACACGTTCAGCCCCGCCGACGTCCGGATCGTCGCCGGCGAGACGATCACGTTCGAGGTCACGACCGTGGGTCCGATGGTCCACGAGTTCAAGGTGGGGCCGGCGGCCGAGGTGGCGGCCGACGCGGCTGCGGCGCCCGAGATCGCCGACATCGGCATGATGGAGACGAAGTCGCTCACGTACACGTTCACTGGCTCGGGGCCGTTCGCGTTCGCCTGCCATGAGCCGGGCCACTACGAGGCGGGCATGCGCGGGACGATCACGATCGTCTTGTAGGCGCCGCGGGCGATCGCCGCGCCCGAGGCCTCGCCGGTTCGGATCGGGCCGTCGAGCTATGCCCGGTGGCGGGCGACGACCCTCGGCGCCCTCACCGACGCGCTCGAGGAGCGGCTCATCACCGAGCTCCTCGGCGAGGTCGACGGTCGTCGGGTGCTCGACGCGGCCTGCGGCGACGGCGCGCTCGCGCGGACGCTTGCCCGCCATGGAGCGAGCGTGGTCGGGCTCGACGCAGACCCGGCGATGGTCGAGGCGGCCCGACAGGCCGCCGCCGATGCCGGGCTCGGGGCGACGTTCGTCGCGGGGGAGCTCGCGCGATTGCCGTTTCCGGACACCTCGTTCGACGTCGTGGTCGCGGTCACCGTGCTCTGCTTCGTCCCCGGCGCGACGGCTTCGATCCGGGAGCTCGTCCGCGTCCTGCGGCCCGGCGGCCGGCTCGTGCTGGGAGAGCTCGGCCGCTGGAGCACCTGGGCCGCGCTCCGTCGCGTTCGGGGCTGGCGTGGGTCGGCCACCTGGCGGGCGGCCCACTTCCGGACCGCCACGGAGTTGCGCGGGATGCTCGAAGCTGCCGGCCTCACGGTCGAGACCGGCCGCGGGGCGGTCGACTACCCGCCGCTCGGGCTCGCCGCGCGTGTGCTCGCACCCATCGACGCCTCAATCGGGCGGCGGACGACACTCGGGGCCGCGTTCCTCGCGCTTGCTGCGACAAGACCTCCGATCTGAGGTCGTTACTCCGTCGCGAAGGCGCGCACCAGCGCATCGATGACCGCGAGAGCATCGTGCGCCCCGTTCGCCCGACCCTTCTCGAAGTCGCCCTCGCGCTGGGCCAGCGCGTTCGTCACGTGGGCAACGCAGATGACGGCACGCTGCCGCGCCTGCGCGAACGCATAGAGGGCGGCGGCCTCCATCTCGACCGCGACGACACCCTCGCCGCGGCGGGCGGCGATGAGCGACGCCGTTTCGCGGAATGGCGCGTCGGTCGTCCAGCTCGAGCCACACGCGATGGCAACACCGGCCGTCGCCAACATGTTCTGCGCTCGGGCGAGGAGGTTCGGATCGGCCGCCGCGAAGCGACCAGGCGGCAGATAGTGATGGCTCGTGCCCTCGTCGCGGAGGGCGCGCTCGATCACGACGAAGTACGGCGGCGTGCCGATGGGTGCGATCTGGCCCGCCGAGGTGATGCTCACGAGCAGCGCGCAGCCGGAGGCGAACAGCTCCTCCGCGACGAGCACCGCGAACGGGGCGCCGACCGCGCCGCCGACGATCCCGAAGCGCGTGCCGTCGTCGACGACGAAGAGCTCGGTGTGATAGCAGGCCCAGGCCGGATCGCGCGTGGCCCGGCCGGAGGCGACGAGCTCGCGGACGATGTCGCCGTCGGGATCGAGGACGCAGACGGCCGGGACATCGCCGCTCGGCAACCCCTTCTGGCGGCGCGCCTCGCGGAGCAGGTTCTCCGGGGTGAACGCCGACGGCTCCGCGTAGTCGCGGTCGTCGCCGAGCGGGATCGTCATGCCGGGGTGAGCGGGGCGGGAAGCGGTCCGACTGCCTCGAGCGCGCGCTCCATCTGCGAGGCGACGGTCCGGATCTCGGCCTCCGTGGTCGGCCGGCCGAGGCTGAAACGGATCGCGCCCATCCCCACCTCGGGCGCCACGCCCATGGCGGCGAGCACGGGCGAAAGCTCCACGCGCCCGGCGTGACAGGCGGAGCCGGTGGAGGCCGCGACACCGTCGAGCGCGGCGAGGATGTCGGCGCCGATCCGCCGGACGAAGGCGACGTTGAGCGTGTTCGGGAGCCGCTCGGTCGTGTGGCCGTTGAGCACGACCTCGTCCCCGGAGCGCTCATGCAGCAGCGTCCAGAGGAGGTCCCGCAGCCGGCGGACCTCCGCCATCGCCGCAAGGTCGGCGGCGAGCTCGCAGGCGGTCCCGAGGCCGGCGACGAGGAGCGCGCTCTCGGTGCCGGCGCGCCGCCCCGACTCGTGCCCCGCGCCATGGACGAGCGGCTCGGGCCGCACTCCGCGGCGGACGTAGAGGGCGCCGACTCCCTTGGGTGCATAGAGCTTGTGGCCGGCGATCGAGAGGAGATCGACGCCGAGGGTGCCGACGCGCGTCGGGATCTTGCCGACTGACTGCGCGGCGTCGGTGTGGAAGAGGACCCCGCGCTCGCGGGTGATCGCGCTGATCGCCTCGATCGGCTCGATCGTGCCCACCTCGTTGTTCGCGTGCATGACGCTCACGAGGATCGTTCGCGGTGTGATCGCTCGCCGCACATCGTCGGGATCCACGCGGCCGAACGCGTCGACCGGCAGGCGCGTGACGCGGGCGCCGAGGCGCTCGAGGAAGCGGGCGGGCTCGAGGATCGCCGGGTGTTCCACGCTCGTCGTGACGATGTGATCGCCCCGCTCTGCCCGAGCGAACCAGGCACCCTTGAGCGCGAGGTTGTTCGCCTCGCTGCCGCCGCTCGTGAAGACGACCTCGTCGGGGTCGCAGCCAAGGAGCGCGGCGACCTGGCCTCGGGCGCGCTCCACGATCTCGCGGGCAGCTCGACCGCCCGCGTGCGTCGCGGACGGGTTGGCGTACGCGCTCTCGAGCAGCGGGCGCATGACAGCGGCGACCCGCGGATCGATCGGCGTGCTGGCGTTGTAGTCGAGGTAGATGTCGCTCACGGTGGGGCCTCGGATCGCCTCCTACGGTCGTTTCGCCCGTCGATTGTCGCATGGGCCTCGGGCTGAACCTTGGCGGATCGAATACGGCCGTCGGCGCGCCAGGTCGGACCCAGCCGCCCGGGTCACGGCCGCCGCCTCAACGGAGGGCTCATCGTTGCCGCGCCTTCCGGGCTCGTCCACATCAGGGGCCCAGCCGTGCCTTCGAGGGTGGCGGCGTGCCGCGTATTTGTGACCCGCATCTATGCCAGCGCCGCCGCGGTTGTCGCTGGCGCAGCCACGCCGATCCTGATCGTCGGAGTGGCGCTCGCTCTCCTCCTCACGCCCGCCTGGATCGGCTTCGAGCAGGAGCGGAGCGGTGTTCCCGGTGGCCACGGGCTTCGCGCCCGATCAGGTCCACCTGATGGGCGGCGCCAACCGCCCGTGGATCATCGCCGCCGACCCGAACGGCGAGGGCGTCGACCTCGACAGCGTCATGCCGATCATCCCGCCATCGTCTCCGTCGTCAGCCTGAACTTCCTCCTTGCGCTCGGCGGACCTCGCCGGCTGGAGCTCGGCTCCCCCTCCCGGACGCCGGCCGCCTGACGCGCGCGACGTTTCCAGGGCAGCTGTCGCTCAGCGGCCGCCGCTGCTCTCCCGCGGCGGCCGCCTTCAACCTTGACCCAACCTTGACCCATACAGGCACGCGGGCTTGAGGAACGCGAGCGAGGCTTGGGTCGACCGCGGCGAAGAGCTGCGGACCGACGACTGATCGCGCCGGACCGCAGGGACCGGTGGACGACGACGATGGAGGTAGTTCGATGATGACGGGTATCGGCTGGGGCATGAGTCTCGTCGGCGGGATCTGGATGCTGGGCGGACTCCTCGTGGTCGCGGCGCTCGTCGTGCTCGCGGTACGCGGGCTGTCGCCCTCGCGCCCGACCGGCCGTGTGCTTTCGACGAGTCCGGTCGATGTGCTGCGCGAGCGCTACGCCCGCGGCGAGATCAACGAGGCCGAGTTCGAGCAGGCCCGCAAGGCCCTGGGGTACGCGTGATGCGGCGGATGACGCTGGGCCGCCTGATGCGGCGGATGACGCTGGGCCGCGCGGCGGCCGGATTGGTCGGCGGCGGCCTCGTGCTGCTCATCGCGGGAAGCGCGCTGGGCGCAGGGGGAGGTTCTGGCTCGCCGGCCGCGACGGCGTCGAGTTCGACCGGCCCGAACGCGTCGAGCTCCTCTTGGAGCGGGTGGGCGCAGATGATGGGCTCGGCCGGAGGCTACGGCCCGAGCATGATGGGGGGAGCGTACGGCCCGGGCATGATGGGCGGCACGTCTGGCGCCGGCATGATGGGCGGAACCGGCGTG
>JAKAAV010000144.1 GCA_021802185.1 Chloroflexota bacterium
GCCCCCCGTCATCGTGTAGAACTGCGTGAACGCCTGGAGCGCGCCGATCGACGAGATCACCACGACGAAGAGGATCGTGGGGACCAGCTGCGGCAGCGTGACCCAGCGCAGCTCCTGCCAGGCGTTTGCTCCGTCGACTCGCGCCGCGTCGCTGAGCTCCCGTGAGATCGTGGTGAGGCCCGCCAGGAAGATGATCACCGTGAAGCCCAGGTTGTGCCAGAGCGTGTACAGGATCACCGCCGGCAGCGCCCAGGTCGTGGACTCGAGCCACTGCAACTCCGGCAGGCCGACCGCGCTGAGCACGGCATTCGCCAGGCCGAACTGCGGGTTGAAGATCCAGATCCAGATGATCGACGTGGCCACCAGGGGCGTCACATAGGGGGTGAACACAGCGACGCGCGCCGTGCTCCGGCCGATCGTGTGCCGGTTCAGGAGGAGCGCGATACCGAGCCCGGCCACAGCGCTGGCGGCCACCGTGGCGAGCGTGAAGTAGAGCGAGACCACCAGGCTGCCGATGAATCTCGCCGACCCGAGGAGCCGGGTGAAGTTCTCCAGGCCGACGGGGTGCGAGAGCGCCGGATCGAGCAGGTTCCAGTTGAAGAAGCTGATGTAGACGACGAAGAGTGCCGGCCCGAACGTGAACGCGGCCAGGATGAGCAGGGCCGGGACGAGGTAGGCGTAGCCCCAGCGACTCTCGAGCATCCGTCGCGGGCCCCTGGTCCGTCCGTGCCGGAGCAGCGCGACAGATGGCTGGAACGACACCACCTCGGGCTGTTCGGACACGATCTCAGGTCAACTCGTACCGACCGGACAATCGTCCACTCCTCGCTGCAGCGACCACCGCCGGCGGTTGTCGAATACCGCAGGCGGGAGATTCGCGCTGGCCTCTGTAATCGATTAGCAATATCGGTTACATCGAGGGCCACATGATAGTCTCGGAGTCAATCGCCCGCCGGCGACTCCGCTCCAGGCGGAACTGCAACCGCCACACTGCCGCGGACATCCTCCTCGGTGCCGGGTCGCGATGGCACCGTCAAGGGCGGCGTCATCGGCTCAGCGGAGGTACTGAGGCTGGCGCCGGTGCCCGCGATGCTACCGATCCTCGTGCACGAACACGGGCAGCGGGGCACGGTCCGGCCGCTCCGGCACGCCGCGTGGCCGCGGCGGCACGACGTGCGCCACGAGATGCGCGACACGCCGGTCCGGGTCGAGCAGCTCGTCGGCCGCGCCCGCGACGAGCGGGCGCACGACCGCGACCTCGTCGCAGGCGTTGCGCTTTGGGCAGCTCGCGCAGTCGCCCCAGACCTTGTGGTACAGGACGGCGCGGTCGACCACCTGGAAGCCGCGTCGCTCGAACCAGTCGGGGATCCGCGTCAGCGCGAACAGGTTCCTCACGCCGTAGCGCTTCGCCTCGGCCGCCACGGCATCGACGAGCCGTGCGCCGTATCCGTGACCCTCGGCCTCCGTCGCGACCGCGAGCGATCGCACCTCGGCCAGGTCGTGCCACCAGATCCGGAGCGCGGCGCATCCCACGACCTGCCCTCCGTCCACCGCCACCCAGAAGTCGCGGATCCGCTCGTAGATGTCGGTGAGCGGCCGCGGCAGCAGGAGATCCTTCCCCGAGTACCGGTGGACCAGGGCATGGATCGCCGGCGCGTCGGCGGGACGGGCGCGTCGGATCATGAGACTGGAATGTTGCAGGGCCGCGCGGAATCCCGCCGGCGCGACCGTGCGAACGTGCGGGACGTCGCGCTCACCCCTTCGACGTGCCGGCCGCCGCGGGCTGCCCGGACGCTTCGGAACCGCCCGCGCCCGTCCCCCCGGCCGGAGCCGTCGCCACGACGGCCGGAGCGGTGGTCACCACCGCCGGGATGCCGTCGATGAGCGGCTTCGTCCAGGCCCACGCGCTGCCCTGTCGCGCCGCTTCCGTGCGGAGCGGAAGCCCGAAGATCTTGATGAACCCGACGGCCGCCGCGTGGTCGTACGCGTCGTCGGCGTCGTACGTCGCGAGCGATCGGTCGTACAGCGACAGGTCGCTGCGGCGCCCCACGATCGCCAGCGACCCGTGGTCGAACCGCACGCGCACCTCGCCCGTGACCACCTGCTGCGACGACTGGACGTAGTCGCGCAGGTCGCGGTGCAGCGCGTTGAACCACAGCCCGTCGTAGGTCGCCTGCGCCAGCTCGTCGCTGACCAGTCCGTTGAACCGGAGCTGCTCCTTCGTGAGCGTCAGCCCCTCGAGCGCGCGGTGCGCGGCGAAGAGCGTGACGGCGGCCGGCGCCTCGTAGATCTCGCGGCTCTTGATCCCGACCAACCGGTCTTCGACGTGGTCGATCCGGCCGACGCCATGAGAGCCGGCCAGCGCGGTCAGGCGATCGACCAGCTCGACCGGCGACATTCGGACGCCGTCGAGGCTGACGGGCACGCCGCCCTCGAACCCGATGACGATCTCCGCGGGCGTCGCGGGCGCCTGCCCCGGGTCGACCGTCCACTGGTACACGTCGGCCGGGGGCGCAATCCACGGGTCCTCGAGCACGCCGGTCTCGATCGACCGTCCCCACAGGTTGCTGTCGACCGAGTACGGCGAGGCCTTGGTGATCGGGATCTCGATGCCCCGCGCCATCGCGTACTCGATCTCCTGCTCGCGCGACAGCCCCATGCCGATGCGCATCGGCGCGATGACCTCGAGCGATGGGTCGAGCGCGTGGACCGCGACGTCGAACCGGACCTGGTCGTTGCCCTTGCCCGTGCAGCCGTGCGCGACCGCGTCCGCGCCCTCGCGCTGCGCGACCTCGACGAGGAGCTGGGCGATGAGCGGCCGGGCGAGCGCCGTGGCGAGCGGGTAGACGCCCTGGTACAGCGCGTTGGCCTGGAGCGATGGGAAGCAGTACCCGAGGACGAAGCGTTCACGGGCGTCGAGGACGTAGGCGCGGGAGGCGCCCGCGCTGATCGCGCGCCGTTCGACCCCCTCGCGCAGGGACCCGCCGCCGACGTCGACGGTCAGCGTGACGACCTCGGCGTCCATCGTCTCGCGAAGCCAGGCGACCGCGACCGAGGTGTCGAGACCGCCGGAGTAGGCGAGGATGACCTTGCGCATGACTGCTCCTTCGATGTGGGGGTGTCCGTGCCACCGGGCGGGCCGATGGCCTGGAAGACGCGTGGAACCGCAGGGCGCCGCGCCCTAGTCGGGCGGCAGGCCCTGCAGGCGACGGAAGCGGCCGCGCCAGCGATCCAGGCGCTCCTCGTCGGCGAACAGGACGAGCACGGTGTCGTCGCCGGCCAGCGTCCCCTCCTGCTCGCGGAGGCTCGACTCGTCGATCGCCTGCGCGAGCGTCTGCGCGCTGCCCGACTGCCCGCGAAGCAGGAGCGTGAGGCCGCTGCGCCCGATCGTGACGGGGGTCGCGGCGAGCACGCGTTCGAGGCGCGCGTCGGTGGCGGCCTGGTCGCGCCCGAGCGCCGACGGCGCGACGTACACGTGGCCCTCGGGCCGCGGCGCCTTGACCAGGCCGAGCTCCGAGATGTCGCGCGAAACGGTCGCCTGCGTGACGGCGAACCCGCGCGAGGCGAGCAGCTCGACGAGCTCGTCCTGGTTGCGCACCGGGTGCCGGGCCACGAGCTCGAGGATCAGCTGCTGGCGGACGCGCTTGCCGGCCGGGCTCAGCACCGACATGTCGTCCTCCTCATGCCGCGCCCTCGGCCGCTGCCGCCTGACCGGGCGGAACGGCGCCGCCCGTCCCGTGGCCGGCGTCCGACGCCGGCGCGACGATCCGCGTCCCGAACCCGCGATCCTCGAGCGCGCGGCGCAGCGCCTCCGGATCGCTGCCGTCCGCGATCACCGCCCGTGTCCCCGGCGACGACAGCCCGCGGATCGCCGCCCGCACCTTCGGGATCATGCCGCCGCCGATGATGCCGTCCGAGATCAGCGTCGCGGCGTCGTCGGGGGTCATCGACTCGATCCGGCCGCCGTCGGCGCCCTGGACGCCGTCGACGTCGGTGAGCAGCACGAGCGCGCGAGCCCCGAGGCCGTGCGCGAGCCCCGCCGCCGCGTCGTCGGCGTTCACGTTGCACACGACGCCCTGCTCGTCGAGGGCGAGTGGCGCCACGACGGGCACGTGGCCTGCGTCGATCAGCATCCGCGCGAAGGCGGGCCTCACGCCCGTGACGGTCGCGACGAGCCCCTTGCCGCGCAGCCGCCGTCCCGCGAGCAGCCCGCCATCCACGCCGGACACGCCGACCGCGTCGCAGCCGCGTGCCCGCAGCGCCGCGACCAGCTCGACGTTCGCCGCGCCGCGGAGGACGGCGGCCGTCACCTCGAGCGCGGGCTCGTCGGTGACGCGCAGCCCGTCCTCGAACCGCGTCGGGACGCCGAGCCGCTCGAGCCAGACGGTCACCCGCGCCCCGCCGCCGTGCACCACGACCACGGGCCGCCTCCGTGCGAGCTCCGCCACCTGGTCGATGACGTGCTCCTGTGCGGCGATGGTCGATCCGCCCAGTTTGACGACCACGAGCCCGCCCTCCGCCTCGTGCGGGTTCGCGCGGGCGCCTCCGGGCACCGGGGAGCCGTGCTCGCTCACGTCGAGTACTCCGCGTTCTCGCGCACGTACGCCTCGGTCAGGTCGCACCCCCACGCCTCGGCGGAGGCGGACCCGCGGCCGAGGTCGAGCTCGACCGTCACCTCGGGCGCGGCCATCGCGCCGCGGACGGCCTCGACGTCGAACGGGATCGGGCGCCCGGCGAACACCTCCGTGCCGCACAGTGCAATCCGAAGGGCGGCGGGGTCGAGGGAGACCGCGCTGCCATCGGGGCGCCGCGCGGCCCCTGCCGCCGCGGCCACGCGGCCCCAGTTCGGGTCGCGGCCGTGGACCGCGGCCTTCACGAGGCTGCTCGCCACCACCGCACGCGACACCGCTCGCGCGTCGGCGAGCCGTTCCGCGCCGCGCACCCGGCATGCGATCCGGCATGTGGCACCCTCGCCGTCCGCGGCCTGCTGTCGCGCGAGCGACCGGCACACGGCGGCGAGCGCCGCGCCCAGCGCGTCGGCGTCCGCGGAGCCCGGCACGATCTCGTCGGCGCCGGCCGCCCCGGACGCGAGCGCCAGGACCGTGTCGTTGGTCGACGTGTCGCCGTCGACGGTCAGCTGGTCGAAGGACATCGCGACGGCCGGCCGCAGCAGCGAGGCGAGCGTCGTCGGGCTCACCGCGGCGTCGGTGAGCAGCACCGCGATCATCGTCGCCATGCCCGGATGGATCATCCCGACGCCCTTGACGATGCCGCTCACCCGCACCGAGCGCCAGCGGTCCCCGGCCGCCACGTCGATCACGGCCGTCGCCGCCTTGAGCCGCGTGTCGGTGGTCATCATCGCTCGCGCGGCGCCTTCAAGGGCGCCGTCGTCGCGTGCGACTCGCGCGGGGACGAGCGAGCCGATGGCGGCGGCCACGCGATCGACGGGGATCCGCGTCCCGATGAGCCCCGTGGACGCGCGCAGGACCTGGTCGCCCGGGCATGAAGCCGCGTCCGCAAGGGCCGCGACGATCCGATCCTCGTCGGCGTCGCCGGCGGGCCCGGTCGCGGCATTGGCGCTGCCCGCGGTGATCCCGACGACGCGCGCGAGACCGCCGCTCGACTCGAGGTTGGCGCGGCTCACGCGGACGGGCGCGGCCTGCACGAGGTTGCGGGTGAAGAGGCCTGTCGCCGACGCCGGTTCCGGCGTGGTCACGACCAGGACGGCGAGGTCCGGCCGGCCGCTCGGCTTGATCCCGGCCGCGAGCGCCCCGGCGGCGAAACCGGCCGGCATCCGCGGCCGCGTCTCCACGGCCACGCGCGCGGCCTCGAGGGAGAGGCGCGCCAGGGCGGCCGGGTCGAGCGTGGTGGTTCCGGCGGTCGCCGCGCCGGCATGGTCGGCGTTCACGGGTAGAGGGGGAGCTGCTCGAGCCCGGTCGTCTCGGGAAGGCCGCTCACGATGTTGAGCGACTGCACCGCCTGCCCGGCGGCGCCCTTGACGAGGTTGTCGGTCACGGCGATCGCCAGGATCCGCCCGCTCCGGGTGTCGAGCCGGACGTGCACGCGGCACAGGTTGCTGCCGGTCACGGTCTTCGTCGAGGGCGGCGCGGGCGCGACCTGCACGAACGGCTCACTTCCGTACATCTCGCCGTACAGGTCGTCCAGTTCCGCCTGGCTCACCGGCCGCGACGGCCGCACGTAACAGGTGGCGAGCAGCCCGCGGGTCATGGGCACCAGGTGCGGCGTGAAGACCAGGCACGCCATCCACTCGG
>JAKAAV010000145.1 GCA_021802185.1 Chloroflexota bacterium
GGGCTTCCAGACCGCGGGGATCGTCGGCCCTGCCGTCGGCGGTCTGCTCATCGCGACGGTCGGGCCGTCGGGCGCCTACCTCGTCGACGCCGTCACGTACGGCGCCTCGCTCGCGGCCCTCGTCGCGATCGCCCCGATCCGGCCGCTCGCCGGGGTCGTGCGCCCGGGACTGGCGGCCGTGGTCGAGGGTCTCCGGTTCGCGCGAAGCCGGCCCGTGATCCTCGGGACGTTCATCGTCGACCTCGACGCGATGATCTTCGGCATGCCGCAGGCGCTGTTCCCGGTGCTCGCGCTGACCGTGTTCCATGCCGGCGCCGAGGGGTACGGGCTGCTCGCGGCGGCGCCTGCCACGGGCGCGCTCGTCGGGGCGCTGCTGACCGGCCGGGTCTCGCGGGTGCGGTGGCAGGGCCGCGCCGTGTACGTCGCGGTGCTGATCTGGGGCGTCGCGATCACCGCGTTCGGGCTCGTGGCGTTCTCGCTGCCGCTCGCGCTGGTGCTGCTCGCGATCGCGGGCGCGGCCGACGTCCTGAGCGCCGTCTTCCGCAACACGATCGTCCAGCTGAGCACGCCCGACCAGCTTCGCGGCCGGCTGCTCGCGCTCCACGGGATGGTGGTCACCGCCGGCCCGCGGCTGGGTGACGTCGAGGCGACGGCGGTCGCGGCCGCCGTGTCGGCGCAGTTCTCGGTCGTGACCGGCGGACTGGCGTGCCTCGCCGGTCTGGGCCTCATCGCGTGGCGGCTGCCGCAGCTCGCGCGCTACGACTCGACGGTGCACGTCCCGATCGAGCCGGTGGGGGCGGCGGTCGCCACCGACTGAGGGGCGCCGGTCGGCGGTGGGCCCGTGGGCTGCGCCCGGACGCCACCTCGCCATGCGGGCGTCGCCGGCTTCACCCACTCTTCATCGATCCTTGACTGCGGTGCCTTACACTGGTCCGTGGCTTGAAGGGCCG
This sequence comes from Chloroflexota bacterium, assembly GCA_021802185.1. Lineage (GTDB taxonomy): Bacteria > Chloroflexota > Limnocylindria > Limnocylindrales > CSP1-4 > JAJYNJ01. Next base: position 951 of record JAKAAV010000145.1, read on the forward strand.
TCCAAGCCTGATGAGCCAACGAAGGAGACACTCGGTGTTCAACAACAACCGCAACGACCCGTACCGCTACGACGGTAGTGGCGCGCCCGACGCGCAGCGGGGTCCGGTCGGGTACGGCTGGGATCCGCGCGCCGCGTCCGCGCGTCCGGTGGCCGGGATCCAGGAAGGGTACCTGACCGCCAGCTTCGTCTGGATGTTCCTCGCGCTGCTTGTCAGCGCCATCACGGCGTTCCTGACGCTGTCCAGCCAGGGCGCGATGCAGCTGGTCGCGAACAGCTTCCTCCTGCTGATCATCGGCGAGTTCGCCATGGTCATCGGCCTCAGCGCCGCGATCAACCGGATCAACTCGACCGTGGCCGTGGCGATGCTGTTCGTCTACGCGGCCCTGAACGGCGCGCTGTTCTCGGTCATCCTCGCGATGTACAACGTCGGGACGGTGACGACCGCGTTCGTCGGCGCCGCCGGCATCTTCGGCGCGGCCGCCCTGTACGGCTACGTCACCGGCCGTGACCTGACGAGCATCGGCGGACTGCTGTTCGCCGGGCTGATCGGCATCGTCATCGCGTCGGTCGCGAACATCTTCATCGGCGGTAGCACGATGAGCTTCGTGATCGGCGTCGTCGGGACGCTGCTGTTCACCGGCCTCACCGCCTTCGACGTCCAGCGCATCAAGAACGGCCGCCTCGCGTTCGTCCAGAACCGCGAGAACGCGTCCGTGCTCGGCGCCCTTGCGCTCTACCTGGACTTCGTGAACCTGTTCCTGATGCTCCTCCGGGTCATGGGAGGCGGCGGCCGCCGCTAGCCGCTCGGGCTCGCGAGCCTCCGCACGCGAGGCGACCTGGACCGACCGACTCGACCGACTCTGACGACCCCGGGCACGCACCCGGGGTCGTTTCGTTCCCCGGGTTTCGGCGCTCGCGGCCCCGGTTTCGGCTCGCGCGTCCCGGGTTCCGGCGCTCGCGTCCCGGCCCCGGCTTCGTGTCCGGGTTCCGGCGCGCGCGGCCCACGGTTCCGGCGCGCGCGTCCCGGGTTCTGGCGCTCGCGTTGCCGCTCCCGCGGCGCGTTCCCGTTCCGGCGCCCGGTTTCGCCTCCCGCCCCTTGCGTCCGCGATCCCGGCGTCGCCAGGCCGAACCCCGCCCGCCGCCAGGCCGAACCTCGCCGCTACCATGCCCCCGTCGGCAGTCGAACATCCGGAGGGTGGCATGGATCGCGTCGGGTTCGCGGGTCTCGGGACCATGGGTGCGGCGATGGCCGCGAACCTGCTCCGCGCCGGATACCCGCTCCGGGTCTGGAACCGCACGCCCGGCAAGGCCGGCGCGCTGGTCGACATCGGGGCGGTCGAGGCCCGATCCCCGCGCGAGCTGGCGGCCGAGGTCGACATCGTCGTGATCTGCGTCTCGGACACGCCCGACGTCGAGGCGGTCCTGTTCGGACCCGACGGCATCGCGGACGGGGCACCCGAGGGCACGCTCGTCATCGACTGCTCGACGATCAGCCCGAGCGCCACCCGCGACTTCGCCGCGCGACTGCGGGAGCGCGGCGTGGCGATGATCGACGCGCCCGTGTCGGGCGGGTCGGAGGGTGCGATCCACGCGACGCTCACGATCATGGTCGGCGGCGAGCCGGACGACGTCGCGCGTGGCCACGCGGTGCTGGCGGCGATGGGCCGGACCGTGACGCACATGGGTCCGGTCGGCGCCGGCCAGGCGACGAAGGCCGTGAACCAGGTGATCATCAGCGGCACGTACCTGGGTGTGGCCGAGGGGATCGTGCTCGCGATGAAGGCGGGCCTCGACCCGGATGCGGTCGTGAGCGCGCTGAGCGGCGGCGCGGCCCAGTCGTGGGTGCTCGCGAACCGGAGCGGCCGGATGATCGAGAACCTCTACCCGCTCGGCTTCAAGGTGAGCCTGCACCGGAAGGATCTCGCGATCGCGCTCGAGCTCGCGCGCGAGGCCGGGGTGTCACTGCCCGTCACGGGACTCGCCGCGCAGCTCGAGAACGGGCTCGTGGCGCACGGCCACGGCGACGACGACATGTCGGCGCTGGCCCGGTCGATCCGCGAGCTGTCGGGGATGTGACTCGGGGTAGGGGCCGAGACGCGGCCGACCGGGGAGCGGGTCGGCCGTCCGTCGCGTGGTCAGTCGGCGGTCGGAACCGTGTTCCGTCGACCGTCAGTCGATCGCGTACGACACGTCGACGTCCACCGTCACGTCGAATGAGCCGGGCACGATCGAGAGGGACATGTCCTTGGCCGCGCCCGCCGCGTACGCCGGCACCGCGGTGGGCATCGGCGAGGAGGTCTCGGTCAGGGCGATCGGCGCGCCGAGCGTGACGCCGGCGGCCTTCGCGAGCGCCTCGGCCTTCTGCTTCGCGTCGGCGACGGCCAGGGTGCGAGCCTGCGCCGTCGCGGCGTCCTGGTCGGCGACGGAGAGCGAGACGCCCTGGATCTGCGTGGCGCCGGCGGACACGGCATCGTCGATGAGCGAGCCCGTGTCGGACAGCTTCCGGACCTTGACCTGCAGCGACTGCGACGCGTGGTAGCCGGTCATCTTCTGCGAGCCGTTGCTGTAGTCGTACACCGCGCCGAGCGAGACGTTGACGGTCGCCATGTCGGCCGGGGCGATCCCGTGCTTCTTGACGGCGGCGATGACGGCGTTCATCAGCGCCGATGCGTTCGCCTGCGCCGTCTTGGCCGACGAGGACTGCGCGTCGGCGCCGAGGACGACCGTCGCCATGTCGGGCGTGAGCGTGACCGTGCCCGTCCCGTGGACCGTGATCGCCGGCTCAGCCGACGAACCGGTGACGGCGGGGAGTTGCTGGCCGCCCGTCCGCGGCGTCGTCATGGATGCCAGGGCCGGCGACGCGAGCGCGGCGGCCGCCAGCACGAGCGCGGACAGCGCAAGGAACGTCGATGGCGCGAAGGGCGTGCGTCGCATGGTCGTTCACCTCCAAGCGGGGGCCGGTCGCGGGGGCCGGTCGCGTACGCCTGACGCTCGAGCGGGCGGTTCGGTTCCCGGCGACGTCGAGCGGCCGAAGCCAGCTCGCCCGATCAGGATTGGCGCAGCCGACCGAGCTGGTCCGGGAGCGCCAGCGTCTCGCACCCTTCGTCGCCTGCCATCGCGACGAGATGAGCGTCGGATGTCGCCAGCCGCTCGTGGCGCGACATCGCCGCCGCCAGCGCGAGACAGTCGGGGAGCGAGACCGGGCGCGACGCTCGGTGATGGTGCCTGGCGCGAAGCAGCCCCGCGGCGCGCGCGATCCCGGCGTCCACGTCGATCACCGAGACCGACTCGAGCACGAGCTCGAGGGCGGAAGCCGCCTCCCCCTCCGGCACGCTCTTCACGCGCACGAGCACGTCGACACACTCGGCGAGGCTCACGCTGACGATCGCGATGGGATCCGCGTCATCCCGCAGCAGCGCTTCGACGATCGGCCGGGCGGGCTCGTCGGTGAGGAACGCGATGACGGCCTGCGCGTCGAGGACGGTCAAGAGCGCGCGGCCGCCTGCCCGTGCCGGTGTTCCTCCGCGAGCGCCTCCTCTTCGCGGAGCTGCGCCCGGATCTCGTCAGTCCCGGGGGCTCGATAGGCGGCAAGTGAGCCGGCGGCTGCTGCGATCGGGTCGTCCGGGACGGGCTGGATCGCGATCTCGTCCCCGCGGTCGATCAGGCGCACGCGCCGAGTGCCCCACCGGCGCCGGACCGACGCCGGGATCGACACCTGCCCCCCGCTCGAGATGGGGATCGTCTTCATGAGAGGCAGTCTAATGCAAGGCAAGACGCGCGTGGCATTGAAGAGTTGCTCTTGCACAGTGACCTCGCGTGCGCCCCGCCTGGCGGCGGGCTTCGCGCCGCAGCGGATCGCCAGCAATCAGGAGCCCTGTCGCAGTGCCGGCGGCGGACACGGAGCCAGGTCCGGGCCAGGTCCGGGCCAGGTCCGGGCCAGGTCCGGCGCGTCCTCGATGCGAACGAGGGGCCTCGATATCCCCTGGTGGCCTCGATATCCCCTGTGGCATTGCCGGGGCGGGTTGGACGCGCTCTAGGCGCGTGGCCGGCCCGCGGAGCTGGGCTCGCCGCCGCTTTCGCCTCCGGTCAACGGCGCGGACGTGCCCGGGGACCCCTTCCAGGGACGTCCGGCAGCTCAGATCGCGTCGCGCGGGGCCCTCGGCTCGCCGCTCGAGCGTCCGGTGGTGGGCCTTGACCCCTCGCCAGCCCCACCGGCAATGCTGTGGAGGATATTGGCCGCGCTATCGTGCCGCTTCGGGCCGTGGCCGACGCCGCCTCGCGCGCCCGGCCGCGCGATCGTGCCGCTTCGCGCGCCGTGGCCGGTGCCGCTTCGGGCGCCGTGGCCGGCGCGGCGACCCATTGGCGCCTTCCGCCGACCATTGCGCCTGGCACCGCAGACACGAACGGGCGCCGGGTTCGAGCCCGGCGCCCGTTCTACGGGACGAGAGGAGGATTCTCGCCCCCAAGGGGTATGCGGGGACGCAGGGCACGCCGATCCTTCCGGCGCGCCGCTGGAGCGATGGTCAGATCGCGGCCTTCGCCTCCGCCTCGCGGACCAGCCGCCAGGCATCGATCGTCAGTGACCGCGCGTATTGCTCGGTGATCGGGTGATTCCCGAACTCCGCCGCGTTGAGTGCCGCCTTGATCTTCGCCGCGAGCGTGTCACGCTGGCCGCCGATCGCCGTCAGCCAGGTCTCGAGCGCCGTGTACGTTCCGTCGTTCGTCGACTCGCTCGCCAGCGCCCGCGTCGACACCTTGAGCGTCGCCAGCCCGAAGTCGCCGACCGCCGCGTCGAGCTGCTTGTACGCCTCGCCGAGACGCGTCAGCGACCCGAGGTGGATGCGCTCGCTCACCGGCAGCACGCTGGCCTTCAGGACCTGCGTGATGACGCGCCCGTCCGAGGCGTAGTCGTCCTTCAGGCCCGTCAGCGCCATGAGGGTCGGCCGCACGTCGGTGTGGTCCGTCCACACCCGGTTGTCGACGCCCAGGTGCTGAACGCCTGGCCCGACGAGCGCGAGCCAGGTCGTGTTGATGTCGGGCGACACGTCGCCGTGGTTCCACGCGAAGCCCGGCTCCTGCTGCACGCAGTCGTACGTGTTCGCGCAGGTCGTCCCGTAGGCGTACAGGTAGTCGTTGGGGTTGGCGAAGAGGGTGAAGGTCGGCGTCCGCATCGGGTCGGCCGTCACCATGTGGAGGATCTGCTCCTCGACCGGGTCAGCCAGGTAGTTCGTGACCTGCTGCGTCGCCCCGGTCAGCGGGTCGGTGATGGTGAGCTTCGCCGTCGCCTGCTCCATGG
>JAKAAV010000146.1 GCA_021802185.1 Chloroflexota bacterium
CGGACGGGGCGCGCGCGTCTTCGACCGCGTGGTCCTCGCCGTCCTCCAGAACCCCCGCAAGGCGGCCCTGTTCGGCGAGGCCGAGCGAGTGGAGGTCATCGCGCGCGCCATCGCCGAGGAGTTGCCGGCGGACGTGGCCGGGCGCGTGTCGATCGTCCGGTTCGACGGGCTGACCGTCGACGCCGCCAGGAGGCATGGCGCGGAGTTCGTCGTGCGCGGGCTGCGTGCCGTCAGCGACTTCGAGACCGAGCTCCAGATGGCCCACTTCAACCAGAAGCTCGCGCCTGAGATCGACACGGTCTTCTTCATGACGGCGCTCGAGCACGCGTACCTGAGCTCGAGCCTGGTGAAGGAGATCGCCCGGTTCGGCGGGGACGTGCGGGCGATGGTGCCGGCTGCCGTCGCCGAGCGGCTGCAGGTCGCTGCGGCGGCGTGGAGCGCGGACTCGGCGGTGGGCTAGAATGTCGCGTCAGTCCGTGACGGCGTCCCTCACCGTCGGCAGGAGGTTCCCACCATCGACATCATCTTCCTCGTCGAGCGTCTCGAGTCGCTCGTGGCCAACGGGAAGAGGCTGCCCCTCACCAACACCGTCGTCATCGATCAGGCCGCGGCCCTCGACCTGGTAGACCAGCTGCGCGTTGCCGTGCCCGAGGAGGTGCGGCAGGCGAAGCGGGTCAACCAGGAGTCCGACCGTATCCTGGAGAAGGCGCAGGAGGAGGCGGACCGCATCGTCGCGCGAGCCCAGGAGCAGGCCGCGTTCCTCATCGAGGAGCGCGAGCTGACGCGCGCGGCGGAGATCCGATCTCAGGAGATCGTCGCCGAGGGTCGGCGGGAGGCGGAGGAGATCAGGCGCGGCGCCGACGAGTACGCGGCGAGCGTGCTCGTGGGGCTGGAGGGCGAGTGCGTCAAGGTGCTCCAGAGCATCCGGCACGGAATCGAGATGCTCGACGAGCGCCGCGGCCTCGAACCCGAACCGGAACCGGTCGCGGACGAGTCCGGGCCGGAGCCGGACCGCGTGGCGGGGCATGCTCGCGTTTAACGTCGCGGGGCTCATGGGGTCCGCGCCGGGCACCGACCGGCGCTACGAGATCCACGATGCCGCCCTCGACCTGCCCGACGACCTGCGCCTCGCGGAGCCCATCAACGGCAACGTCCGGCTGTCACGCACCTCGCGCAGCATCCTCGCCGACGCCGATCTGACGACGGCGCTGCGGGAGCTGTGCAGCCGCTGCCTGCGGCCCATCGTGGCGCCCGTGCACGTCGAGCTGCTCGAGGAGGCGCTCCCGAGCGTGGACCTGCACACGGGCCTGCCGCTCGACACCAGCGTCGAGCCTGACGCACTGCGCATCGACGAGCACCACGTGCTCGACCTGGGCGGCCCGGTGGGCGACGCGATCTCGATGGCCGAGCCGATCGCGCCGCTGTGCCGGCCCGACTGCCGAGGGCTCTGCACGGTGTGCGGGACCGACCTCAACGAGGCGCCCGGGCACGCGCACCAGGACGAACCGATCGACCCCAGGCTGGCGTCGCTGGCCGACTGGAACGCGACCGACGCCGGGACCGACTGACCGCCACCCCAGCGACCGACGGGACCTCCCGGCGGTCGACGATCATCCGACCAACAGACCGACGAGGAGACCGAGGACACCATGGGCCTGCCGAAGCGCAAGACCTCCCACGCCGCCCAGGGCGACCGCCGCGCCCACCAGGCGCTGACGGCGCCGACCATCGAGTCCTGCCCGCACTGCCACGAGCCAAAGCAGCCGCATCACGCCTGCCCGAACTGCGGCTGGTACGGGGGCCGCGAGGCGGTGCACGTCCGCACGAAGGCGACCGGCGAGACCCCGCGCTCCTGACGCCCGGCGCAGCGCGCGCATGGACGCTCCGACGGCGCCGTCGGCGGCCGCGCCGTCCTCGCCCGCACGCCCCGATCGGCTGCGAGTCGCCGTGGACGCCCTCGGCGGGGATCACGGCCCCTCGGAGGTCGTGCCCGGCGCGCTTGCGTGGGCGCGCGACCATCCCGAGGTCGACCTCGTCCTCGTCGGGGACGAGGCCAGGGTCGCGCCGTACATCGGCGGCGGGTTGCCGCCGCAGGTCACGCTGGTGCCGGCGTCCGACCTCGTCGAGATGGACGAGTCTCCGGCCTCGGCCGTCCGCCGGAAGCGGGACGCCAGCATCAACGTCGCGATGCGCATGGTCCGCGAGGGGCGCGCCGACGCGGTCGTGACGGCCGGCCACACGGGCGCCGGGGTCGCGGCGGCGATCCTGCATCTCGGCCGCCTGCCCGGCGTCGACCGGCCGGCGCTCGCGGTCCCGATGATCAGCGACCAGGGCCCCTTCGTGCTGCTCGACATCGGCGCGACGACGGATTCCACCGGCCTCAACCTCGCCCAGTTCGCCCGGATGGGCGCGATCTACGCCGAGCGCGTGCTCGGTGTCGCGCAGCCCCGCGTGGCGCTGCTCTCGATCGGCGAGGAGGGTGGGAAGGGCGAGCGACGCGTCCAGGAGGCGACCGCGATGCTCGCCGAGAGCGATCTCCGGTTCGTCGGCAACGTCGAGGGCAAGGACCTCCCGGCCCACCTCGCCGACGTCGTCGTGTGCGACGCGACGGTCGGCAACGTCACCATGAAGTTCTTCGAGGGCCTCTCGGGCTTCATCTTCGACCTGTTCCGGGAGGAGTTCCGGCGCCCGCCCCTCGGCCCGCTCGCCTACCTGCTGATGCGCCCCGCGCTCGGCAGGATCCGCGGGCGGTTCGACTACGAGCGCACCGGCGGGGCGCCGCTCCTCGGGGTACGCGGTTCCGTCGTCATCACGCACGGGCGCGCCAGGGCGCGCATGATCTCCTACGCCGTGGCCGCCGGCGTGGACTCGGCGCGCGCGCACGTGCCGGACCTGATCGTGGAGGCGCTGCGTCCGAAGCGGACGGCCGGGGCGGAGGCGCACGTCGGGAGCGACACGGCGGCGGAGGCTGACGACGGCGCGGCGACGAGGGGAGAGGAGACGGCCTGAGATGGGAGGCACGCCGGGCGCGGCCCGCATCCTCACGGTCCGGCGCCGCGTGATCGGCACGCTGGCGCGCACCGCTGCCGAGAGCCAGCCCGGAGTCCTTCGCGTCGGGCGCGGCGGGGCGGCGTTCTGGGCCTGGCTTGCCGGGCCCGCCGTGACGGCGCGCATCCGTGGCGACCGCGTCCACGTCCGGCTGTTCGTCGTGGCCCGCGGGAACGAGCCGCTCGGCACCCTCGCGCGGCGTGTCCGCCAGTCGATCGCCGAGACGATCGAGCGGCAGCTCGGCCTCGAGCTCGGCGAGGTCACGGTCCTCATCGACGGGGTCGGCGGCTGACGCGTGGCCGAACCCGCTCCCGCGTCGCACGCGGCGCACCGGGCCGCGCGGCGCCTCGCGCTCGCCGCCGTCTTCGAGGCCGATTTCGGGCAGCGGACCGCGGCGTCCGCGCTCGAGCGCCAGGTGTCCGACGTCGGCGCCGACCCGGAATCCGCCGCCTACGCGCGACAGCTGGTCGAGGCGGTCGTGCGGCACCGCGACTCGATCGACGCCCGAATCGAGGCCGTCGCGCCCGCGTACCCGGTCGTCCAGCTCGCGAGAATCGACCGCGCACTGTTGCGTTCGGCCCTTGGGGAACTGCTACACTCCGCGGCGACGCCGGCCCGCGTGGTCATCGCCGAGTGGGTCGGCCTCGCGAGAACCTACAGTGGGGAACCCGCCCGTCGCCTTCTGAACGGCGTCCTTGGACGGATCGCGGACGAGGCGGGACTGGCCGCCCCTACGCGAGGGGGAGGGGATCGCGGGTCCAGGCGGTCGAGGGCAGGCGGCGCGAGACCGCCGCGATGAGGAGGTAGGACGGGTGACGGCATCAACCTACGAGCGGCTCAAGAAGATCGTCGTCGAGCAGCTCGGCGTCGACGAGGACGAGGTCAAGCCCGAGGCGTCGTTCGTCGATGACCTGAACGCGGACTCGCTGGACCTCGTCGAGCTCATCATGAGCCTCGAGGAAGAGTTCGGCACCGAGATCTCCGACGAGGACGCCGAGAAGATCCGCACGGTCCAGGACGCGGTCGACTACATCGACGAGCACAGCGCGCAGTAGCGCGCCGTCGCGGATGGAACCGGCAGGCGAGCTCGCGGCGAGACTCGGCCTGCCAGCCAACGCTCGCGCGCTGCTCGAGCGCGCGCTGATCCACGGCAGCTTCACCAACGAGCACCCCGAGGAACCCGGCGGTTCCAACGAGCGCCTCGAGTTCCTCGGCGACGCGGTGGTGTCGCTGGTGATCTCCGAGGCGCTCTTCACGCGCCATCCCGAAGAGGACGAGGGCGCGCTGACCGCGCGACGCGCGGCCCTCGTGTCGACGCGTGCGCTGGCGCGGGTAACGCGCCGCCTGCATCTCGACGAGCTCATCGTGCTTGGCCAGGGCGCCGAGCGGACCGGCGAGCGCGGGCGGGCGTCGGTGCAGGCCGCGACGTTCGAGGCGGTGGCCGCCGCGGTGTACCTCTCGGAGGGATTCGAAGCGGCGAGGGACTGGCTCACGGCGCTGTTCGCGAACGAGCTCGACGACCAGGCCCCGGTGGCGCGCCTGAAGTCGCCGAAGAGCCGCTTGCAGGAGATCAGCTACGTCCGGTGGGGGTCGCCGCCGTCGTACCGGCTCGTGAGCGCGATGGGACCCGATCACGCGAAGCGGTACGTCGTCGAGGTCGTCCTTGGGGAGCAGGTGCTCGGGCGTGGCGAGGGTGGCAACCGGCGGGACGCCGAGACGGAGGCGGCCGCACAGGCCATGGCGGTGCTCCTGGACGACGTCGCGTCCGACGAGCCGTCGGCCGGCGCGGCCTCAGCGCGCCGCGCGCCCGAGGACGAAGCGGCGCACGCCGCCGGGATGGTCGCTCGGGAGGACGCGGACTCGTGACCGCCGGCCGTCGGGGGCCGGTGTCGTGAGCCACCCGCGCGGCCCTGCCGCGCCACCCGCCGCCCTCGCGCCCGCGCGGCTGCGTGCCCTCCGGATGGTCGGCTTCAAGTCGTTCGCCGAGCGCACGGAGATCGAGTTCGGCGCGGGGATCAGCGCGGTCATCGGGCCGAACGGCAGCGGCAAGAGCAACCTGGCCGACGCGCTCCGCTGGACACTCGGCGAGCAGGGGCGATCGCTCCGCATCCGGCGGGCGGAGGACGTGATCTTCGCCGGATCGGAGCGGCGGCACGCGATCGGAATGGCCGACGTCACGCTGCTGCTCGACAACGCCGACGGGCTGCTGCCGCTCGACTTCGCGGAGATCGCGCTCGGGCGGCGCCTGTTCCGGTCGGGCGAGAACGACTACCTGGTCAATCGACAGCGGGTCCGTCATCGCGACCTCGTCGAGCTGCTGGACGCCGCGAACCTCGCCGAGAACGCGTTCCTGTTCATCGGCCAGGGGATGGTGGACCAGGCGCTCTCCCTGCGGCCCGAGGAGCGCCGGCCGCTGTTCGAGGAGGTCGCGGGCGTTCGGCGCCACGAGCGCCGGCGGCACCAGGCCGAGGGTCAGCTCGCGGAGGCCGACGCGAACCTCGCGCGCGTCCGGGACATCCTGGCCGAGCTCCGGCCGCAGGCGCGCCGGCTGGCCCAGCAGGTCGAGCAGGAGGAGGCGAGGCGGAGCGCGGCCGACGAGCTGGCCGCCGCGCTCGTGGCCGCGGCGCATGTCCGGTGGCACGCCTCCGCGAGGACGACGGCCGAGGCCGTCGAACGGCTGACGCGTGCGCGGGCAGCCGTGATGGCCGCGCAGGACGAGCTTCGGGAGACCGAGGCGCGTGCGGCGTCGCTCGGCGCGCGCCTCGACGAACGGGCCGCGATGGAGCGCGACGCGCGAGCGGCACTGGACGACGTCGCAGCGTCGCTGACGTCGGCGCGGCTCGGCCAGGGCAGGGCCGAGTCGGCGCTGGAGAGCCTGGGACGGGACCGCGCGCGGCTCGAGGCCGAGCGGGTCCAGCTGGAGGCGCGCATCGCGGAGTCGCGGCGCGTGGCGGCCACGCCGATCCAGGCGCCCGACGCGGCCGACGAGGCCGAGCTCGCCGAGGCGGAGCGCGCGCTGGCGGAGGCGATCGCGGAGCTGGCGCAGTTGCGGGTTGCCGCGCGAGCGGTCGGCGACCGCGAGGCCGCGATCAGGCGCGCGGAAGCGGCGCGAGCCGCGGACATCGAGGCGGCGCGCCGGCGAGCCGGCGAGGCACGGCGCGCTGTCGCGGAACAGGAGGCGCGGGTCGCGCGCGCGGC
>JAKAAV010000147.1 GCA_021802185.1 Chloroflexota bacterium
AGCCAGGGGATGCCGCCTCGCCGCAGGCGCTCCTCCTCGCGTCCCGAACTCACCCCAAGCGCCGAGAGCCGCACCCGCTCGACCTCGCGCTCCTCCGCCTGCAGGAACCGGGGGCACTCGAGGTGCACGCCGGTCAGGCAGTACGCCGACTGGTGCGCGACCTCGATCGACGACGGCGCGGTGGTGGCATGGCAGAGGTGCGCCGCGTCGGGCATGGAGGCGTGCGTGGCGGGATCCGGCGCGAGGCCGAGGAAGGGGCAGGCGACAGGGCGGGGGTGCTGGGGCGCCTGGTCGCTCATGGCCGAAATGATAGGCGGTGAGCGCGCTGGTGGAGCCGTCGTCGTCGCCAGACGTGCCGCTCTCGGTGCCTTGCGGTTCCTTCGGTCCGATACCGCGTCGTCGCCGACTCGCGAACATCCCTGCTCTGCACCCAGCCATCCCCGCGACCCGGGACAGTCCTAGCCGTTCAGTCCGGTTCGCATCCGCGATTCGGGCTGATACAGTCCCGGCATTGCGGCTCGGGCATGGGAGACGGAAACAGATGGAAGGCCGCCTGCGACGGGGGAGGCACGGTTTCGGCGACGCGCTGCTGCAGGCGTCATTCCGGCTTCCCTTGACCCCCATATCCGCGCGCGCGATCCGCGATGGCGTGCTGCTCGCGGGCGTGCTCGTCGCGATCGTGGACTGGTGGTGGCTGGTTCACGGCGCTCCCCCCGTCGATGCGGGCGGGTGGTGGGCGGCCGATCCCAACCGGCTGTACGCCAACGTGCACGCGGGGCTTTCGAACAAGTACATGTACAGCCCGGCGTGGGAGTTCGTCATCGGACCCACGCGTCTCCTGGACCTCGCGGCCCTGGGTGTCGTCTGGCGGACCGCTCAGTTGGTCGTCCTGACGTACCTCGCCGGACCGTTCCTGCTCCCCATCCTGTTCCTCGTCCCGGTCCAGTCGGAGCTCACGGTCGGAAATATCCAGATCTTCCTGGCGCTGGCGGTCGTGCTGGGGTTCCGCTACCCGGCGACCTGGGCCCTCGTGCTCCTCACCAAGGCGACGCCGGGCATCGGGCTCCTGTGGTTCGCGGTCCGGCGTGAATGGCGCGGGCTCGCGATCGCGCTCGGAGCGAGTGCCCTGATCGCCGGGGCGTCGTTCGTGCTGCACCCGGGTCTGTGGCGGGACTGGCTCATCCTGCTGACTGCGAACGGCAACCCCGTCGCGCCGCCGTACTACCTGCCCTTCTCGGTGCGGCTGCCGTTCGCGCTCGCGGTCGTCGTGCTGGCCGCCCTGACGAACCGCCGGTGGCTCGTGGTGGTCGGGGCTGCGTTCGCGCTGCCTGTCGTCTACTGGGTCAGCGCGTCGATGCTCGTCGGGGTGCTGCCGTACACGCGCGACGCCGCCGGACGAGTCCTCGGCCGCTGGTTCGATCGGCGCGCGGAGTGGCTGCAGACCCGTGGCGTCTCGGCAGCTCGGGCTCTCGCCACGGTCGATTGACCGGCCGCAGTCCCGCGGCCGAGATGCGCCGGATCCGCTGGCGACGAGTCGCGCTCGCGGCGCTGCTGGCGCTGGCGGCGGTCTGGTGGCTCGTCGAACTGGCCGGCAACCTGTACCACGCTCCCGGCAACCTCGCGAACGACTTCTGGACGTATCGGCAGGCTGGTCTCAACGTCCTGGCGGGTAGCCCGCTCTACCCCGCCGACGAGATCTCGCACCCGTTCATCCTGCCGTCGGCGACGTGGGGCCACGGGTTCGTGTACCCGCCGTTTGCGGCAGTGCTCTGCGTGCCGCTGGCGCTCGTTCCACCGGCAGTGGGGTACCTCGCGTTCGTCGGCCTCACCGCGATCACGCTCGCCGGCGTGGCCGCGGCCATCGCCCGCCACGAGGGGCTCGCCGGACCGCGCTGGGCCGTTCTCGTGGGCGCGCTCGCGCTGATCAACGGGCCGGCGGTGGGCGCGCTCGCGTCCGCCAACCTCAACGGGCTCGTCGCCGCCGCCCTGGGGCTCCTGTGGCTGACGCCCCGGTGGTCAGGCTGGGTGTCCGTCGTCGGCGGCCTCGTCAAGCTGTTTCCGGGCGCAGGCGTCGTCTGGGCCTGGCGCATGAGGGCGCCGCTCGCGCGGCCCATCGCGCTCGGAGTCGCGCTGTTCGTGGCATCCCTCTTGCTCTTCGGCCCGCGAGCGTGGCTCGACTTCGTCGCGGTGCTGAACAACGCTCGTCCCTCGTCCCCGTACTACATCCAGTCGGTGGCGCGGGTCTTCGGTCCCCTCATCGGCTACGCGTCGGCCGCCGCACTTCTCGGCCTGGTCCTCGTCGTGCCCGACGGCGCGATCGCCTTCGCGCTGCTTTCGCTCGCGATGGTCGCTCCGGCCCCGGATATCGTGCCGCACTACATGCTGATCCCGATGATCGGAGTGCTGCCGCTCGTGTCGCGGTTCATCGCGCACGCGACCGGAGCCACTGCTTCCGCGGTGCGGCCTCGCGCCGCCCAATGGTCACAGGACCGGTGATAGGCCTTTGGACTCCCTTGCGTTCAGGCTTGCAGCGGCGTATGACTCAGCTGTCGCATCGCCGAAGCGCGTTGTCAATTCCTGGGAGGGTCGCCATGCTCATGCGTCTGTTCGACCGCGAGGACGGCCAGGGCCTCGCGGAATACGCCCTCATCCTCGCTCTCATCGCGATCATCGCGATCGTCGCGCTCATCTTCCTGGGCAGCAACATCAGCAACATCCTGAACCAGGTCGCCACGTCGGTCTGACGAAGCAGCGCACTGTCCGGCCGGCATCAGAGCGATGCCGGCCGGCTTTCTTGTGTCGCGCGGCGGCCTGCTGGCGTCGGCCCCGATGGTCAGGGCGACCCGACCACGGAAGTGCCAGGAGCCGGGACGAAGACGTCGGCTCCCGGCCCGTCGTAGATCAGGCGGAAGGACGGCGACGAGAGCAGGGCGGCGCGAACCCGCGCGGAGGGATCGCTCGTGCCGACGAACGCGCTCCCGTCTGCCGGGACGTAGACCCCAGCGTCGCCGCCCGAGTGAGCGGCGATCCAGCGACCGAGACAGACCACGTCGGCCGGCTGGCACGCCCGCAGTTGCGCCTCCGACGTCATCTCCGCGTCCCGCACGGCCGGCGGTCCCCACTCGAGCCCCTGGCTCGTGTCCAGCGTGGCGTGAGCCGACAGCGCCGGGAACCACTCGCTGAGGTCGTCTGATCCCCACGTGTCTGTGGCCAGGACGAGGAACCGCCGGTCCGCCGGCTGTGTGGCTCGGACCCAGTGCATCGCCGCCCGGTCGGCCGTCGAAAGCGCCACGTGCGGCGCGAGGAACACGGACGGCGCGAGCAGCCCGGATGCGACGAGCCCGGCCGAGACGACGCCGACGATGCCAGGCGCGGCGAGGCGTGAGGCGCGACCGTCGCGCCACGAGCTTGCGAAGCGCTGCGCCGCGGGCACGACGACGCCGAAGAGCCCGTCGGCGGCGAGCATGCTCAGCGGAACGACGGCCGAGACGAGCGCGAACCGCAGGTCCAGCAAGCACAGCGCGAGGCGCCACAGCACCAGGTAGGGTCGGCGCGCGAGCACGTCTCGGATCTGGCCGAGGGCGTCGAGCACCGGGACGATCGGCAGCGGGCTCACGACCAGGAACCCGAAGACGTACACGACGATGCTCG
Organism: Chloroflexota bacterium; assembly: GCA_021802185.1. Classification (GTDB taxonomy): domain Bacteria; phylum Chloroflexota; class Limnocylindria; order Limnocylindrales; family CSP1-4; genus JAJYNJ01. Next base: position 3,652 of record JAKAAV010000147.1, read on the forward strand.
CGACGGGATCGCGCCCCACCCCGCCGCCCGCCGCGAGGAACGGCGCGATGCCGTGCCGCTGCACGACCACGAGCGCCCACGGAGCGGCAACGACTGCCGCCACGATCGCGGCGAGCGCAAGGCGCCGCAGGCCTCGCCACGACCAGCTCGCGAGCAGGCGAGCGCCCAGCGCGATCGCCACGAACACGGCGGCCTCGGGGTGGCTGAGGACTGCCAGGCCGGCGAAGACTCCTGTCGAGAGGGCTGAGCGGCGGGAACGGGAGGACAGAAGTCGCAGGCCCTGCCACGTCGCCAGCAGCGCGAAGAACATGCCGGCCGATCGGGTCACGCCGCTCCCCATCGTCAGCCATTCCCATGCATACGGGAACGTGGCGTACGCGACGGTGGCGAACTGCGCACGGCGGCGATCGCCGAGCACCTCCAGCGCCACCAGGTAGACCGCGGGGATGCAGAGGACGCTGAACGCGAGCGGAAGCCAGCGGAACAGATCCGACCGGGCAACCCCGGTCGCCAGCTCGAGCGCGGCGGCGAACTCGAGGGCGAGCGGCGGATATGCGAACGGTATGGCCTCGTGCGCGTACGACGTGAACGCGGGGAGCGCAAGCCCGTTCCGGACGAGGTCCCCGACCATGGCGTAGAAGAGGCCCCCGTCGCCGACCGGCCAGGCATTCCCGACGACCGGGATGGCCCGCAGGACCAGCCCGAGCGCCACGATTCCGGCCAGAGTGACGCGGCTCCAGGTCGTCGAAGGGCCTGGCTCGACGTTCACCTGCCCGGTACGGAGCACGCGGACGGACGCGTCGAGATCGGCCCGTTGGGATCCGGCAGTCGGGGGCATCATCGTGCCGCAATTCTCGGGGACCAGGGGGTCGTCCCGCTGACCGGTCTGCCGCTGCTATCGTCCTCCGATGAGCGCCACTCTTCGGCACCGTGCCGGCGGAGACCCGTGGCCGACCGAGTTGCTGTGACCCGCCCGGTGCCGCCGCTCGTCTCCGCTCCGTCCGCCCGCACAGCCCAGTCCGGACGGCGCGTCCTGGTCGCGCTCGACAGGACTGGCGCGGCCGTCCTGACCCCCATCCGCCGGCGCGCGATCCGCGACGGGCTGACCATCGTCGGGTTCCTCGGCGTCGCATTCCTGTTCGTGAAGACGGTGATCGAGGGCGGCGGGGCAGATACACGCGCGTTCTGGGGCATCCACCTCGATTCACTGTACGGCGGCCTTCAGTGGCTGCAGAACGGCGCACACATCTACTCACCGGCGTTCTACGAGGCTCTCCTGCCGCTCTCCTTCCTCACGTGGCCCGTGTTCGTGGCGGTCTGGGCCGCGATCGCGCTCGCCTGCCTCGTCTGGATCGTCCGCCCCGGCCCGTGGCTCGGCGTGGCCGTGCTCTGGGTCGGGATCGTCGGCGAGATCCAGGGCGGCAACATCCACATGCTGATGGCAGCGGCCATCGTCGCGGGCTTCCGGTATCCCGAGGCGTGGTCGCTGCTGCTCCTCACCAAGGTCGTCCCTGGCATCGGCGTGCTGTGGTTCCCGCTGCGGGGCGACTGGCGCGGTTTCACGAGGGCGATCGGGGCCACGGTCGCGATCGCCGCGGTCTCGTTCGTCGTCGCGCCGGCCCTCTGGTTCGACTGGATCCGGCTCCTGCTGGGTCTGACCCATTACGCCTCGCAGGGCGCGACGACGCTCTTCGGGGTGCCGCTCCTGCCCCGCGTCGCGATCGCGCTCGTCGTGCTCGCCTGGGGCGCCCGAACGAACCGCGCGTGGGTGCTGCCGATCGTCGCCGTGCTGGCGTCGCCGCTCGTGAACGTCGCGCCGTCGATGCTCGTCGCCTGCATCCCGCTCGCGCGCGAGCGACGGTGGGCGACTGCGGGCCGGCGTCTCAGGGTGAACGCTCACGTTGAACGTGAGGCGGGCCAGGGAATAGTCGAGTACGGGATCATCCTCGGCCTCATGGCAATCGTCGCGGCCCTGGCCCTCGTGTTCTTCGGGGACCAGATCCGGGCGATCATCAGCGTCTTCGCGAAGTAGCAGCGCGCGGGCGGGCCCGCGCATCGACGCGATCTCTGCGCGTTGGCTCGTGCCGTTACTTCAGGTGTTGAACGCCCAGTAGCAGAGGCCGAGGTTCACGAGCACGCTCCACGTGATCGCGAGCTGCCAGATCCAGCCGACGCCGCGCCGGGCGGCCCAGAGTGCGCACAGCGCGAACCAGAACGGCACCGAGTCGAGCAGGTAGCGGTAGCCGAACTGGACCCAGCCCCCGCCGTAGTAGAGCAGCGTCGGCATCAGCACCAGCAGCCCGGTCAGCGCGAGCATCCGCGCCTCGGATGACCGGATCAGCGACCACAGCCCGACGAGCAGCGCCGGGCTCGTGATCAGCACGGACATCCCGAGCGTGCTCGGCTGGAAGAACGGGGGCGTCGAGATGAGCGCCTCGGGGCCCTTGAGGAACAGGTAGTCCAGGTTCATGGGCAGGTGGACGATCGAGAAGAGCCCCTGTGCCCGCAGCGCTTCGAGGAACGGCGGCAGCGTCGCGAGCTCGTAGCCCGTCTCCAACGGCGACCCGA
>JAKAAV010000148.1:0-4994 GCA_021802185.1 Chloroflexota bacterium
GGGCGATCGCGTCACGACGCGCGCCGCGGGCGGGGGAATGGCGCGCGCGGCGAGACCCGAGGTTGAAGCGGCGCGGACGCCGGCGGGCCCGCGCGTGGGCGATCGCGAGGCGCCTCCAGGCGGGGACGCGAGTTCGAACCGTCAGGCGCCTTCTGCATCGCCTGCAACACTCGCACCGCGCCTCCTGTCGGGTCTCGTTCGCGATCCCGACGGGCGGCTCAAGGCCTACCGGCCGCTCGCACCGGAAGCGCGTCTCGCCGCCCTTGGGCGGGCGCTCGACGCTTACGAGGCCGGCGACTTCTTCGTCGCCCACGAGATCCTCGAGCCGCCGTGGATGGGTACCGACGACCAGTCCGAGCGTGCCCTGTACCAGGGGCTCATCAAGGTTGCGGCGGCAGGCGTGCATGCAGTGCGCGGGAACCCGCGGGGGGTGCTCCGGAACCTCGAGGGAGCGGCGGCGCGGCTGGCGCGCGTGCCGGAGACTGCGGAAGGGACGCTGGGACAGGCACTGGGCGAGGTCGACCTCGTGGCCGTCCGGGCCTGGGTCGACGCCGCGGTCACGCTGGTGTCGGGCGCGCTCGAGACGGCCGTCGATGGCGTCGAGGCGTCCGACGACGGCATCGACGACGGCGTCGACGGAGAGGGGGAAGGTGGACCTCGCCTGCGCGCGAATGCTGGACGCGCCGATCCCGCGGACGTCGCGCGGTTCCTCGCCTTCTCGCCGGCGCCTGCGCGGGGGACGATCCACCGTCGGACCGCGACGTAGCGGATCCACGCCCGGGCCGCTTGCTCCCCGGCGCCAAGGCCGAGGCGTCGGCCGCGCGAAGTCCCTCGCCCTCGCCGGGATCGGTGGGCCGCCCACCGCGCGCCTGACGGCCGCCCACCGCGCGCCTGACGGCCGCCCACCGCGCGCCTGACGGCCGCCCACCGCGCGCCTGACGGCCGCCCACCGCGCGCCTGACGGCCGCCCGTATCCCCGATGACTGAAGGCCGGAATCTGCGCGGGGATCAGTCCGTGGTCGGCAGCCCGAAGCGCTCGATGGCGCGGTCTGCGAGCATGCGGCCGATGGCGAGCGACGCCGTCGCCGCCGGAGACGGCGCGTTGCGCACGTGGATGATCCCGTCGCCCTCGCCCAGACTGAAGTCATCGACCAGCCGCCCGTCCGCGGCAAGCGCCTGGGCCCGGACCCCGGACGGCCCGAACGCGATGTCCTCGATCCCGAGCTCCGGGACGTACCGCTGAAGGCTGCGCAGGAACGCCCGCTTCGACACGTCCCGCCACATCTCGGCGAGCCCCGTGCGGGCGTACGGCGCCGCCATACGCCACAGCCCGGACCACGTGACCGAAGAAGCCAGGTCACGTGCCGAGACGTCCGTCCGCCGGTAGCCCTCCCGCGCGAGGGCCGGCACGGCGTTCGGGCCGGCCCACACCGCGCCGTCGATGCGGCGCGTGAAGTGCACGCCGAGGAACGGGAACGCGGGATCCGGGACCGGGTACACGAGCCCGCGCACGAGGCGGCGTGCCGCGTGGCGGAGGTGGTAGTAGTCGCCGCGAAAGGGCACGATCCGCTCGCCGTCCTCGTGGCCGGTCAATCGAGCGATGCGGTCGGACTGCAGCCCGGCACACGTGATGACCCCGCCGGCAAGCCACGCCCCATCCGCGGTCGAGACGAGCCACTGCGTGCCCCCGCCGCCACCCGACACCCGACGGAGGTCCGTGACGCGGCGACCGGTCGCGATCGCACCCCCCTGGCCGCGGACCTCGTCGGCGATCGCCAGCGCGAACCGCTCGAAGTCGGTGATGCCCGTCTCGGGCACCCAGAGCGCGCGCAGCCCGACGACGTGCGGTTCGATCTCCCGGATGCGCTCCGGCCCGACCTCCTCGAGCCCCACCAGGCCGTTCGCCAGCCCGCGCTCGTGAAGCGCCGCGAGTCGGGGCAGTTCGGAGGCGCCGACCGCGACGACGAGCTTGCCCGTCCGGCGCCACGGCACGCCGTGCTCATCGGCGAAGCGCTCGGCCTCCGCCTTTCCCTCCCGGCACAGCCGTGCCTTCAGCGACCCCGGCTGGTAGTACAGGCCCGAGTGCAGCACCCCGCTGTTGTGCCCGGTCTGGTGCGCGGCCAGTCGCGGCTCCTTCTCGAGCAGGAGCAGTGAGGTCATGGCCGACCGCGCGAGGAGCGCGCGAGCGGTCGCCAGGCCGACGATGCCGCCGCCGATCACGACCACGTCGAACCGATCGGTCATCCGGCCAACGATACCGCGGCGTAGACTCCCGCCCGGATGGACGGACGAGGAGGGGATACGGGGCGCCGATCTGCGCCGGGTGCGGGCGCACCGCGGCCGATCCGCCCGCGCCGGGCGTTCCCGGCGACGGGGGCGTCCTGGCTGCTCGCGATCGTCGTCGTCGGCGTGCTCGTGCTCGTGACCGTCGGCGGATCGCTCGTCGACCTCGTCACCGACGCGATGTGGTTCCGGAGCGTTGGCTACGCGCAGGTGCTCTGGACGCGGCTGGGGACCGAGCTCGGCCTGTTCCTCGGCGTCGCGGCCATCGTGCTGGTGGCCCTGCTGCTCGACCTGTGGATCGCCGCCAGGATCTCGCCGCGCCCCGCGGAGGCGGGTTCGTTCCGGCAGATGTTCGAGCGGCTCAACGACGCCTCGCGCTACCGTCCCGGCGGACCGCGAGTCTTCGGACCGTTCGGCCCCGGCGAGCCCATCGTGGTCGGAGCCGAGCCGATCGAGATGCCCGACCTGACCCCGCTGGTGTCCTGGCTCCTCGCCGGGATCGCCGTCATCGCGGCACTCAGCGCCGGAGGCGTGGCCGCCGGCTCGTGGCAGACCGTGCTCCTCTGGATGCACCGCGTGCCGTATGCCCCGTCCGGGCCGCCCGTGACGGATCCCGTCTTCGGGCTCGACATCTCGTTCTTCCTGTTCGATCTGCCCTTCCTGCGCCTCGTGCAGGGCCTGCTGAGCGGTGTCCTCGTGGCCGCCATCCTGGTTGCCGCGACGCGCCACCTCGTCGTCGCGCGCGGGTCGCTGCTGCCCCCGCGCGCCGCCCGCGTGCACCTCGCCGTGCTGGGCGGGCTCTGGCTCGTGATCGCCGCGGCCGGCTACCAGCTCGACCGGCTCGACCTGACCCACAGCACGCAGGGTGTCGCGGTCGGCGTCAGCTACGCCGACCAGGCAGCCCGGATCCCGGCGCTCGACATCCTGTCTGTCGTGGCGGTCATCGCGGCGATCGTGCTCGTGCTCTCGGCCTTCCAGCGCCGGTGGTGGCCCCCGGTCGCGGCCATCGGCGGCTGGCTCGTGCTCGCGGTGCTCCTCGTCGGCGTGTACCCCGCGGCAGTCCAGCGGTTCACGGTCGAGCCGAACCAGCTGGCGGTGGAGGCGCCGTACATCCGGAACAACATCACGATGACGCGGCTCGCGTACGGGCTCGACGCGTGGCCGGAGCAGCCCTACCAGGGGACGGGGGAGCTGACGCAGGCCGCGATCAACGCCGACCAGTCCACCTTCACGAACGCGCGGCTGTGGGACTACCGCCCGCTGGCGCTGACGCTCGACCAGTTGCAGACCGTGCGGCAGTACTACGACTTCGTGGACGTCGACGCGGACCGCTACCAGATCGGCGGCCAGCAGCGCCAGGTATGGATCTCCGCGCGGGAGATCGCGCCGGAGAACCTCGGCTCGTCGCAGACCTGGGTGAACCAGCACGTCACGTATACGCACGGCATCGGCGCCGTGATGACGCCGGTCAACGAGGTCACGCCGGAGGGCCTCCCGCGGGTGTTCATCGGCAACATCCCCCCGACGTCGACGTCCGGCGCGCCCACGATCACCCAGCCGCGCATCTACTTCGGGGAGAAGGAGAACGGCTGGGTCGTCGTCGACGCGGCGTCGCAGGAGTTCGACTATCCGCTGACGTCGGGATCGGGCACGTCCGGCGGTGGCCAGCAGGCCTACACGACGTGGCAGGGGACGACCGGGATCGGCATCGGGTCCCCGCTGGCGCGCGCGCTGTTCGCTCTCCGGTTCCGCGACTTCAACCTGCTGATCAGCGACCAGGTCGTCGCGCACAGCCAGCTGCTGATGAACCGCGCGCTGTCCGATCGCCTGCCGCTGATCGCGCCGTTCCTCCAGTTCGACAAGGATCCGTACGTCGTCATCACGGACAAGGGCCGGCTCGTGTACGTCCAGGACGCGTACACGACGAGCGCGGAGTTCCCGAACGCGCAGCCGACGGATCCGTCGACGCTGCCGTCGGGGAGCGGGCTCGCCGGCGCGAGCTTCGACTACGTCCGGAACAGCGTGAAGATCGTGGTCGACGCGTACGACGGGACGACGACGCTGTACGTGTCCGACCCGTCCGACCCGATCATCCGCGCCTGGGAGAGCGTGTTCCCCGGGATGTTCCAGCCGCAGTCCGCGATGCCCGCCTGGCTGAAGGCGCACCTGCGCTACCCCGAGGACTACTTCGACGTCCAGACGCGCGCCTACGCCGCGTACCACGTCACGGATCCGGCCACCTTCTACCAGCAGACCGACGTCTGGAGCGTTCCGCAGCAGCCGACGAGCAGTCAGCAGCTGCCGCTGGAGGCGTACTACGTCGAGATGCGGATGCCCGGTGCGCCGGCGCCGGAGTTCCTGCTGCTCCAGCCGATGGTGCCAAGCAACCGGCAGAACATGATCGCCTGGATCGGGGCGCGGATGGACGGTGCGAACTACGGGAAGGTCGTCGTGTACGCGTTCCCGAAGGACGTCACCATCCAGGGTCCGGGCCAGATCGAGGCGCGCATCGACCAGGACCCGATCATCAGCTCCCAGATCACCCTGTGGAACCAGTCCGGGTCGACGGTCGTGCGTGGAAACCTCATCGTGGTCCCGGTCCAGCAGTCGCTGCTCTATCTCGAGCCCATCTACCTGCAGTCGACCAGCACGCAGTTCCCCGAGTTCCAGCGGATCGTCGTCGCCTCGCCGACCAAGGTCGCCTGGGGGGC
>JAKAAV010000148.1:5004-6189 GCA_021802185.1 Chloroflexota bacterium
GATGCGCTGAACGCGCTGCTGGCGGCGCCGTCGGCGACCCCGCCGAGCGGTCCCGGCAGCACGCCCGGCCCCGGCCAGTCTCCGGCGCCCGGCTCGTCGGCGGCGCCGTCCGGTTCGCCGGCCCAGTCGCCGGTCGCGTCCGCCGGCCCGGCGCCTTCCCTGCCCGCGGGCGTGCAGGCGCTCGTCGCGTACGCCAACCTGCACTTCGAGGCTGCCCAGGCGGCACTGCGCGCGGGGGACTTCGCGAAGTACGGGCAGGAGATGCAGCTCGTGCAGCGGGCGCTCTCGGAGCTGTCGGCGCTGACGGCCCCGACCTCGCCGCCGAGCGCCGCTCCGTAGCCCGACGCGGCCCGGCGCGTGGCGGCGCCTGCAGCGAGGCTCACCGACGTCGTTCCTCGGCGTCGGTCGACTCGCGCGGGCCGATCGTCCGGCAGATCAACGTGACCGCTTCTTCAGATTGATCTCAGCTGAGCGCCGATTCGGAGCCGGGACGAGCGCTACCGTCGGCTCCGCAGCCTCCAAGGACGTCCGCCAGTTCGGATCGGGCGGGAGGCGAGGAGACAGTCGTGGGATCGTTGTTCCGGCGTTCTCGTCTGCTCGTGGCCGCTTCGGCGGTCGTGCTGACGCTCACCGCGCTTGCCGGACCCGTGTGGGCCGCTCCCTCCCCGACGCCCAACGGGTTCTGCGGAGCCAGGAACATGGTGCAGGCGTGGGGGGTGGGTGCTCGCGGCGGCATGGAGAACGCGATGTCCGTGGACAACCCGAACGGCAATGCCGGCATGTCGCGCGCCGTGCACGCGTCCGCCTGCCGATAGCGAGCGGCATCTCACCGCGGGGCGGGCCGGCATCGCCGGTATCGGCGGCATCGGTCACGCCCACCCCATCGGGCCCGGGCCTGTCGGGCATCATCCAGGACATTCGCCCGTTGACGGGTGGCGCAGACTACCCTCGTGCCGGCGTCCGTGCGCGAGCGAATGGGGCGGCAGGCGGGAGGGCTCGTCGGGCGTGAGTCCGAACGAGCCTTCCTCCGTCTCGTGCTCGACGAGGACGGCCCCCTCGTCATGTTCGTCCACGGCATCGGCGGCGTCGGCAAGTCGACGCTTCTCAACGCCCTGGTACATGAGGCGCGCGCGGCCGGTGCGGCGGTCGTGGCGCTTGATGGCGGGACGATCGAGCCGACGAGCC
>JAKAAV010000149.1 GCA_021802185.1 Chloroflexota bacterium
TGTCGGGGTGGCGGGCCTCATCGCCGTGCCCGGGAGTGTACCAGCCCCCTGGCGCGGGCCCGTTCAGACACGGGCCCCTTCGGGCACGGGCGGCGGCGGCGAGGTTCTCCTGCCCCGGAGCCCCGTCTCGGGCGAGGGCGTCCTGCCCGCGGCCCTTCCGCGCGGGTCTTCTCACGTCCGCGTTACACTCCCGCCGGCGGTGAGGCTCGCCCGCAGGCCAGCCCGCGATCCACGGCACGTGCCGTCGATGGCCTCTACTCGACCTCGAGGAGAAGCCGTGGCACTGCCAGCCCCAAACCCCGGACGCGGATCCGGTCGCGTCCCCCCGCCGCGAGCGGTCGGCTCGCCCATCCTCGAGCCCACCGGTTCCGCGCTCGTGTCCCCCGTCGGCCACCCCCTCGGCAGCCGCGAGATCGCCCACTTCTGGTCGGTCGGGGCCGGCCAGCTCGACTCGCTCGGCGTGCGCGCGGGTCTGTGGCAGTCATGGGGCTGGTGCGGCCGCCACACCCTCGGGTTTCTGGCCGTCGAGGCAGCCGTCGAGCGCGGCTGGCTCTTCCAGGCGGCCGTCCTCTACGACGAGCTCATGCAGCACGCCGCCCGGGCGCTCGCCCCCCACTGGCTGTTCGAGCGCGCACGGATCGAGGTCGCGCTCGAAGGGTCGGGGTGCCCGGCGTGCGAGGCGGGGCTGACGCGCGCGCAGACGCCGGAGGGGCACGACGCCGACCTCGTGGACGCCGGGGGGAGCCTCGAACCGCTCCGGGCGTTCGCCTCCGAGACGCGGCCCTGGTGGATGCCCTGGGTCTGCGGCGCGTGCGCGGGCTCCGGCGCGGCGCCAGCGTGCCGGCCCCACCTGCGTGCGGCGCTGCGGAGCGGCGCGGACGTCGATCTTCCGGCCCAGCGCGCGCTCGTCGGCGAGGTCGCGCGTCACGCCGAGGCGTTCGCGGCGTCGTTCAGCTGGGGGCGGCAGGGGTCGGCGACACCCGCCGACCGGGCGGGCCTGATCGGTGCCGCCGGCTGGTGCGCGGGCTGGCGGGCGATCCTCGAATGGCTGCGGTGATGGAGGCACGGGAGAGCATGGGCACGGTGCGCGCATGAGGCAGCCCGAAGGGTCGGCGGCCATCTGCATGACGTTGCAGGTTGAACAGGCCGTGGGCCGAGGCGATGCGTCGCGCCGGGACCATGTTCGCGGGCGGCGGTTCGCGGGCCGCGTGGTGATGGGCGTCCTCTACGACGTGTCGATCCCGGCGCTCGTCGCGTTCTCCGTCGCTGCCGAGCTGCTCGCGATCCCGCTGATCGTGGCCGTCCATCGCCGACGCGGAGGTGCCGGTCGCGCGACAGCGTGACGGGCGCCAGCGGCCGTGGGGGCCGGCGATAGGCCCCGACGCCGGACTCGGGTATCATGTTCGCAACTGAAGAGGCGCGATGAAGCTCGCGCCAAGCGTCCGACCCCGCATGGCGGGTGATGGCTTCTGGAGTATCTCCAGGAGCCGTTTTCTTTTGTCGAACGTCGAGAGTGAGAACACCATGACTGCCCAGACCGCGCTGCGCCCCGTCAAGATCCTCCACCAGTCCGCCGGCGCGGTCGTCCTCGATGGCCCGTGGTGCCTGGTGCTGCGAACGGGCCGCGACTGGGTGTTCCCGAAGGGCCACATCGAGCAGGACGAGGCGCCCGAAGCCGCGGCGCGCCGCGAGGTGCGCGAGGAGACCGGGCTCGACGTGGCCATCGGTGAGTGGATCGGCGTCACGCGGTACGAGTTCGCCGACCGTCACCGTGGCGGCACTCGCAACCGGAAGACCGTCGAGTGGTTCCTGGCCCGGCCGGTCGGGGGTGAGCTCGAGCCAGAGCCACGCTTCGCCGAGGCCGCGTACGTGACGTTCGAGGAGGCGCTCGAGCGGCTCACCCATGACGACGACCGGGATATCGCCCGACGCGCGTTCGAGGTCTCGAGGGGAGACCAGTGATCGCGGAGCGCGCCGTGCGGCCGCCGGCCCCCGCCCAGCTCGGGCGCTTCTGGCGTGACCTCCAGGCGTCCGTGGCCGAGGCTGTCGTCGGAGACGTCACGAGCCTGCGGCTGCTCACGGTCGCGCTGCTCGCCGACGGGCATGCCCTGATCGAGGATGTGCCCGGGGTCGGCAAGACGCTCCTCGCGCGCGCGTTCGCGCGCTCGCTGGGCCTCGATTTCGGCCGGGTCCAGGGCACGCCGGACCTGCTGCCGACCGACGTGACCGGCGCGAGCGTCCTCGACGGCGGTCACCTGCGCTTCCTGCCAGGTCCGATCTTCACCAACGTGCTCCTGGTCGACGAGATCAACCGCGCGACGCCTCGGACCCAGTCGGCGCTGCTCGAGGCCATGCAGGAGCGACAGGTGTCGGTGGACGGCGAGACGCGTCCGCTGGAGGACCCATTCCTCGTCGTCGCGACCCAGAACCCGGTGGAGCTGGAGGGGACGTTCTCCCTGCCGGAAGCCCAGCTCGACCGCTTCCTCGTCCAGGTCGGACTCGGTTACCCCAGCCGCGACCAGGAGCGCAGGATCGCGCGGCGTTACCAGGGCGGGGGCGAACCGCTCGAGCGCGTGGATCGCGTGGTCGACCGGGAGGCCCTCCTCGAGCTGCGTCACTCGGTGAGCGAGATCCACGTCAGCGAGCTCGTCGAGGGGTACGTGGTGGACGTGGTCCGCGCAACGCGGGAGCACCCGGACCTGCGGCTCGGAGCCAGCCCGCGCGCAACCGTCGCGCTCTACCGCGCGAGCCAGGCGCGGGCCGCGCTCGAAGGTCGCGGGTTCGTGCTCCCGGACGACGTGGCAGCTGTCGCGCGTGCCGTACTCGGCCATCGCATCAAGCTCGATGTCGATCGCCAGCTGCGAGGAGCCAGCCTGCAGCGGGTGCTCGACGAGATCCTCGCGCGGGTCCCGGTCCCCGTCCAACCCGCGTGAACGCAAACGCCCGCGCCGCGATCCCATCCGCGCGTCCAGGAGCGGCCGCGTGAGCCGGGCGACCGGCCTCCTGGCCGCCGCGCTGATCGTCGGGGGCGCCGTGACGAGCACACTTGGCCTGGCGTTTGCCGGGTTTCTCGTGGGGCTCGCCTCGCTGCTCACCGAGCTCTGGAGCCGCTACGGGCTGCGGCGCGTCCGCTACGAGCGGCGCCTGGCCAACGATCGCGCGGTCTGGGGCGACGAGATCGAGCTCGACGTGGCCGTGTGGAACGACAAGGCGCTCCCGCTGGCCTGGCTCGCGGCCGACGACTACGTGAGCGAGGAGGCCGCGATTTCCGGCGGCGCAGTCCACCGGAGCGAGCGACCGGGCCTCGCCGTCCTCCGGAATGTCTGGACCATCGGGTGGTTCGAGCGCACGGTGCGCCATCTGTCGATCAGCGCGAACCGTCGGGGCACCTTCGAGTTCCAGAGCGTCCGGCTCTCGGTCGCCGACCTGTTCGGCCAGGGCGCGGCGGCAGAGGAACATCGGGCATCGCTGCGCTGGATCGTCCGGCCACGCAGCGTGCCGGTCCGCTCGCTCGGTGGCGACCAGCACGCGCTCGGCGCGCTGACGGCTCGCCACAGCCTGTTCGAGGATCCCTCGCTGTTCGCCGGCGTGCGGCCGTACCAGCCAGGCGATCCGACGCGCCGGATCCACTGGCGCGCGACCGCCAGGACGGGCACGCCCGTGAGCAAGCGCTTCGATCCGTCGCGGACGCGTGACGTCCTGATCGCCCTCGACGTGCAGACGGTTGCGGGCCCGCACTGGGCGCTCCACTTCGACGACGACCTGCTGGAGAGTCTGGTCGTGGCTGCCCTGTCGCTCGCCCGCCACGCGGTCGCGGACGGTGCGGCCGTCGGGCTCGCGGCGGCCGGGTACACGGCCTCGCTGCAGCGGCTCGTGTTCCTCCCGCCGCGTGGCGGCGAGGACCAGCTCGCGACGATCGCCGATTTCCTGGGGCGACTGAGCGAGGTCCCGTCAGCGCCGTTCGAGCACCTCCTCGCGTCGCTGCCGCCGAGGCTCGCGCCCGGAACGACCGTCGTCGTGCTGTCTGGCCGGGACCCCGCTCCGTACGCGACGCCGCTGCGCCGGCTCGACGAATCCGGCTATCCCGTGGAGTTCGTCGCGATGGGCGCGCACGCCGAGAGCGCGATCGCACGCGTCCGGGCGTTCGGCCTCGGTGCGCGTCGAGCGACCCTCGCCCCCGACTGGCGGACCAGCAATGCGCTCGTTCTCGCTGGCTAACCTCACCGCTCCCGCGCTCGACGCCCTCGCCGAGGGCTCGCTCGTGTGGCTGGTGTACCTCTCGTTCGTCGGCCGCCAATCCGCCGCGCCGCTCGGCCTCCTCGAGTTCGTCCTCGCCGCCGCGTGCGGTGTCGCACTCGCCCGGAAGGTGGATGCGAGTTCGGTGCTCGCCGGTGTCGCGCTCGCGGCCGGGGCCGCGGCCTGGCTCGCGGATCCAGCGGCACGCGAGACACTTGTGCACGATGGGCTCCCGACAGCGCTGCTCGACAACCTGCCGGACTGGCTGGCGGGCGTGGCGGTACTGCGGGGCGCAGTCCACCGGCGGCCCGAACACGACGACAACGTGCTTGTCCGGGTGCTCGCCGTGGGCCTCGTGGTCCTCGTCCTGCCGTGGCTGCTGCACCTCGGGCGGTCGACCGGCGCGTTCGCAGCGTCGGTCGTCCTCGGCTCCGTCGTGTTCCTGGCCAGTGCCCTGCTCGCGCTGGCTCACGGCCGGCTCTCGGCACTCGGGCTCGACCCGGCTGGCAGCGAGGGCGGACGCGCGTGGAGGATCGTGGCGGCCCCCGTGACGGTCCTGCTCACCGTCGTCGCGCTCGTCGCGGCCGTCGTGCTCGGCGCCCCGCTCGCGGCGATCATGGGAGCGCTCGGCGGACCGCTCGCGTTGGCTCTCGACGCGGTTCTCGGCGGAGCGGCAGCGCTGTTCGGTCCGCCAATCGACGCTGGCGGCCGTCTGCTTTCGATCGCACCGGGCCTGCCCAGCGGCGGACCGACGCCAGGCACGGCCGGTGCGTCTGGAGTCTCCGTCGCCGCGACCGCCGGACTGCCGCACGAACTCGTCGTCGCCGCCGTTCTCCTGGCGATCGCCGCGGCGGCGGCCCTGCTCGTCCGCTACCGGCGGATCCTGTCCGTGCCGCGGCCGCCGAAGTTCACGCCCGCACGGACCGAGGATCGCGATCGTCTCCTGCCGCGCCTCTCGCTGCGGATCCGGATGCCCGCGTTCAGGCCGGCGCTCCCGCAACGCTCGAAGAACCCACGGACGGCGGTCGAGGCATACCTCGGCGTGCTACGGAAGCTCGAAGATCGCCCGGACTTGGCGCGACAGGACGCAGAGTCACCGATCGAGCACGTGCGGCGCCTCCGCGGCGTCGGCCTGCCGGACACGTCCCTGGCACTGCTCGCGGCCGACTTCGAGCTCGCGACGTACGGGGGCCGGACATTGTCGGCGCGGGAGGAGCGGAGGGCCCTGGAGCGTGGTCGGCGGGTGACGCGCGCAGTGGGATCGCGTGCCGGCTCGGTTGATCGCCAGCAGCGTGGGGCGAGGAGCTGAGCGGGGGACCGGAGGGCGACGCTCGCCGGAGCCCATCTCCGCCTTCAGGCGCGACCCGAAGCTGCTCTTGCCGCAGTCCCGCGCCGAAGAGCGCGATGTTCACCGGCGGCTCCGTCGAGATCACCGGGTCGGGGACGCGGGCAGCGGTGGGCGCGCGCTGAAAGCGGTCGCCCCCCTTCGACGCCAGGACGTGGTCGCGGATGAGGTCGGCCTCGGACAGGGGGACCGCCGGGTTGGGAACGGACGTGGTCATCGGTTCGCGGGCAGGCAGGACGCGCTTGTGGAGGCAGGGTGGCCCCGTGCAGGCACAGCAGTCACTGGCGCCAACGAATATGCGCGGCGACCGCAGTCGCCGTGACGAAGACCGTGTGTGAAGGGTGGTGCCGAAGCCGGGGATCGAACCCGGACGACCTTGCGGTCAACGGTTTTTGAGACCGTCGCGTCTGCCTGTTCCGCCACTTCGGCACGATCCGGCTCGCCGCATGCCCGGGAAGGGCCGCATCGGGGCGAGGAGAATTGCGCGTCCGCGAGTGTACCGCTCGGAATGCCGGGCTCGGGGCAGCGTGACGAACGCGCTCGGCGCACGACGATGAACATGCCGGAGCAAGCGCCTCACGCCGGCTCGGTACCCTC
>JAKAAV010000150.1 GCA_021802185.1 Chloroflexota bacterium
GTCGCGGCACTCGGATCGGACGGGGCGCGCTACGCGCTCCTGCGTGAGGTCGCCTTCGATCGCGACACGGACGTCTCCTGGGACTCGTTCGTCCGGCGCTACAACGCGGACCTGGCGAACGACTTCGGGAACCTCGTGAACCGGACGCTGTCGATGACCGGCCGGTACCTGGGGGGCGAGCGCGTGCCGCCGCGTCCCTCCGACCGGACGCCGCTCGCGGCGGAGTGGCGCGCGGCGCTGGCGGGCCACGAGGCGAAGCTCGGCGCGTTCCTGCTGCACGATGCGCTCGCCGCGCTCTGGGAGTTCGTCGGGGCCGCGAACCGGTTCGTCGACGCGGAGCAGCCATGGGTGCTCGCGAAGGCGGCACGCGGCGGGGACGAAGGCGCGGCGGAGCGGCTGCGTGGCGTCCTCGGCGATCTGGCCGAGGCGTGCCGGCTGATCGGGTTCGCGGCCGCGCCGTTCATCCCGGCCACCGCGCCCCGCGTCGCGGCGCAGCTCGGCGTTCCGTATCCCTACGGTCCCGACGGCAACGGCGGGCCGCCGCTGGACGACCTGCTGGGGTGGGGGAGCGGGCCGCACGGCGGCCGGATCGGGACTCCCGAGCCGCTGTTCCCCCGCCTCGAGACCGAGGCGGAGCTCGCGCAGGCGTAGCCGCGCCAATGCGGCTCGTCGACGCCCACGCACACGTCCAGGCCGACCGCTTCGCACGCGACCTCCCCGGGGTGCTCGGCGCCGCGGCCGCGTCCGGCGTCGAGCGGCTGCTCGTGCCCGGTTGGAACGTCGTCTCGTCCCGCGAGGCCGTCGCGCTCGCACACGCGCCGACGCCCGGAGCGCCGCCCATCGATGCCGCGGTCGGGATCCACCCGCACGAGGCCTCGGGAGCGGACGATTCGGCGTGGGCCGAGATCGCGGCCCTCGCCGCGGAGCCGTTCGTGGTCGCGATCGGCGAGACCGGGCTCGACTACGACCGGGCGTTCTCGCCGCGCGAGGACCAGCTGGTGAACCTGCGCCGGCATCTCGCGCTCGGCCGGGAGACGGGGAAGCCCGTCATCCTGCACTGCCGGTCGGCGGCTGGTCTGCGGGACGCGCAGGACGACCTGATCGCCGAGCTGCGAACGGCCGGCGTCGGCGACCGGGCGTGGCGCGAGCGTCTCGGCGGCCGTCCCCCCGCCGTCCTGCACTCGTTCTCGGGCCCCGTCGACTACGCGGAAGCCGCCCTCGGGCTCGGCCTGGCGATCGGGTTCTCGGGCCTCGTCTTCAGGCGCACCGAGGAGTCGTCGGCGGACGCCGTCCGTCGTGTGCCCGCGCAGCGTCTGCTCGTGGAGACCGACTCGCCGTACCTGTCTCCGCCGGGCGCCCCCAAACGGCGGAACGAGCCGGCCTGGGTCGGGGTGACGGCGCACTGGGTGGCCCGGCAGCGCGACGCGGATCCCGACACACTTGGCGCAGCCCTCGTCGCCGCGTACGACGCGACGTTCGGGAGAGGGACGGGAGAGCAGGGGACATGAACGATCGACCGGGCCGGGGCAAGCCGCCGGCCGCGACCACCACGCCCGGTCCGCCCGCGGGCCCCCCTCCGGCCCAGCCCGGTGCGGCGAGGCCGGGGCAGACCGCAGCGTCGCGTCGGCAGGACCGAGGCGGCGCGCGCGGAGGACCGCCTGTCTCGGGTGCGCCGCGCCGCGGGGGGGCGACCGGGGGGCCGGATGGCGCCCCGGGGACCGGCCCGCTCGGCCGGTCGTGGCGCTACTGGCGGCAGGTCGCGACGATCGTGCTGCTCGGGATCCTCGCGCTCAGCGGGATCGCGACGGTCGCGCTGAGCTCGGACGGCCTCGCCACCGAGCTCGCCCTTGCCGCGCTGATCGTGGCCCTCGTCGTGGTCGTCGGGATCACGCGCGCGTCGCGCTGAGCACCGGCTCTTCGCGCGCGTCGAAATCAGGCTCCCCGTCGATCCGTCCGGCCGGCTCGTCGCCCCCGCCACGGTCCGGCTCGCGGTCGATCTCCCGGGCCAGCTCCTCCTCGACCTCGAACGTCGGCCGGATCGCGGTCGCGGCGACGCACTGCGCGTCACCCGCGTCCTCGTCGGCGCCTGCCGGCGGCTCGCGCCGGGCGGCTGCGTCGGAGCCATGGGCGCCGCGCGACACCGACAGCCGCGCCCCGCCCTTGTCGATCTCCAGGATCCCGTCCTTCGGCACGAGGTCGATCCAGCCCGGCCCGAACACGCCCGACCGCCGGATCGCGGCGGCTGCGACGAAGCCCGCGACCGTCCCGGCCACGACGCCTGCCACGGGCAGTGCCAGGCGCACGGCGGGATGGCGGGCCGCACTGGCGGCAGGACCGACGGCCGGATCGACAGCGGGACGGTACAGCGGCAGGGTCGGCATGGGACCTCCTGTGACGATGCTGCCTCCCGCCGCTTGCGTGACGCACGGGCCGACCGTCGCGTTCGTCGTGGCCGTCCGGACCACCGGTCGGGCCGGACCGCCGCTCCGGGTGGGTATCGGGCGCGCCCCGCGTCAGCCGACGGCGAGCCGCGCCCTCAGCAGCTCCGCGCCGTCGCGAGCCACGAACACGCTCCGCCAGCCGCCCGGCCCCTGCCACGTGCGGGCGACGACGTCCGCCCCGGGCATGGCCGGGGCGAGGTACTCGAGTTGATACCGCCGCGGGACCGCCTCCACGGCCGCCGGATCGCCCGCGTCGATGACCGCCTCGTCCAGCCAGTCGGCGTACGCCGCATTGTTCGCATGGCCCATCGGGTCGACGTCGCGCGGCGCGACTCGCCGCTCGCTCGTCGACGCTGCCGGAGGCGGCGCCTCGACGTCGACGCGAGCCGGATCGAGCGCCGTCTGGCCGCCGAACCGCTCGAGGAGCTCCGGCAGGATGCGCGCCGGGAGCCCCTCGGCCGTCGTCATGATCCAGTCGGCGAGGCCGTGCGCGGCACGCGTGCCGTCCGGCAACAGGAACTCGCTCTCCCGGCGTGCCCGGATCCGGCGCATCGCCATGACCTCGGTCGTGACGGTCAGCACCGTCCCCGGCTCGACGGGCAGCAGGACGTCGAGCACCAGGCAGCGGACGAGCCAGAAGCGGCCGCGGGCGCGGTACCACGGCAGGTCGAACCCGAGCGCGGCGGAATGCGCCCAGGCGACGTCCTGCATGGCCCGCAGATGCGCGGACGCGCGGTAGTGTCCGGCGGCGGTCGCCTCGTCGAAGCGGACGCGGACGGGAAGCTCGAAGCGGTGTGATTCCTGCACCCGGCGAGTATGCCCAGCGGGAGCCACCCGCATGTGCCAAAACCCGACGACGGACCGAGACCGCGCCTCAGGACTCGTCGGGCGCGGGCCGGTCCGGCTCGACCGCGCCCCGGCCCTCGTCGGGCTCGTCCGACAGCCCGTAGACGCGGCGCGCGTTCTCCGCCGCGATCATCCGGACGACCCGCTCGGCGTCGGCCAGCGGCCAGTCGCCGTCGACCACCCACTGCCCGAGCACCCGCGAGAGCCCGCGCCGGAACAGCAGGCTGCCGATGAGGTGCAGCTCCGGCAGGCCCCAGGCGTCGCTCGAGAACAGGATCCTGCGGAACGGCGCCAGCTCGAGCGACTCCGCGATGACGTGTGGCGACTGCGCGCCGGTGTAGTTCACCGCGAGCCCCACGTCGACGTAGACGTGCTCGAACATCTGCGCGAGGTACCCGGCCTCGCGGTGGAACGGGTACGTGTGCAGCAGCAGGATCGGGCCGCGCCCTTCCGCGAGCCGGATGAAGTCGGTGAGCAGGAGCGGGTCGGATCGGCGCAGGTGGAGGTCCGGGTCGCCGAAACCGGTGTGGACCTGGAGCGGGCGCCCCGTGTCGACCGCGGCCCACAGCAGGAAGCGCAGCAGCACCGGATCGACGAGCCGCGGACGCGATCCCGGGCCGAGCGTCGCGAGCCAGGCCGCCGCGGCCCGCTCGACCTCCGCGTCCGAGGGGCGTCGGGGGTCGACGTCGAGACCTGCCCGGTAGGCGACGATCGACTTGAGCCCGACGGCCCCCGCGGCGAGGGCAGCCTCGATCGACCGGCGGACGGCGTCCGCGAAATCACGTGCGGCGGGCGCCTCCGTGGCGACGGATTCGGCGATCGTCTCGAGCCGCGCCACGGTCGACACCGGCGTCTCTGCCAATCGCTCGAGCTGCGGGGTCGCCATGAGCTCGTCGCCGCGGTACCCCGTCTCCACCAGGAGCCGGTCGAGCCGGGCGGATGGCAGGAACCGCGCGACGGCGTCGCGCGCGGACAACGCGAGGCGGGCACGGAGGAACTCGTCCAGCGACGCGTCCGGCGCGAGGCCGAGGAGCGGCGCGCACCACCGGCGCACGGCGAACGCGACCTGCGTGTCGAGACCGGCGGCGCGCGCCGATGCCGGGCGATCCGACTCGTCGAGCATGAACGCGTACGCGTCACGGTCGACCGTCCCGGAGACGACCGAATGCGCGTGGTGGTCGACGAGGCCGACGCGGTCGATGACCTCGTTCAGCTCCGGGCTCGGGCCGTCGGCCGCGCGGACCGGCGCCGCGCCCTCAGATGACGCGCGCATACCGCTCGCACCGCTCCGCCGGCGACGCGTCGCGCAGCAGGTCGAGCTCCGTCCGCCGGATCGCGAGGTGCGTGGCCAGGAGGTCGGGATCGAACCAGCGGCACGCCACGTCGTCGGCCTCGACCGCCGCCAGAGTCGACTCGAGATCCGCCGGCAGTGGCATGATCCCGGCTCGCTCGCGCTCGCGGGCCGGCACGTCGTCGAGCTCGCCGTCGAGGACCGGCGGCGCGTGGAGCCCGCGCCGGATCCCGTCGACGCCCGCCCGGACGATCACGGCCAGCACGAGCCACGGGTTGGCCGTCGCGTCGCAGGCTCGAAACTCGAGGTTCGCCGCCGCGAGCGCGTCGCCCTCCGCGAGCGTCGGGATCGGGCAGACCCGGAGCATCGCCTCACGGTTCTGCCTGCCGAGGAAGGCCGCCGCCGAGCTCCAGTGGTGGGGCCCGAACCGGAGCGGCGATATGGCGCTCGGCGCCGTCCAGCCGACGACCGCCGGCGCGTGGGCGAGCACCCCGGCGGCGAACGAGCCTGCCGCCGGCGTCAGCGCCCCCGAGGCGTCGAGCGTGACCGGCCGGCCCGCGCGGTCCCACAGGCTCAGGTGGACGTGGACGCCGTTGCCGACGGCGTCCGGCGCGACGAGTGGCGCGAAGGACGCCCGCAGTCCGTGCGCCGTGGCCAGGTCGCGGACGAGCGCCCGCACGAGGATGGCGCGGTCGGCGGCCGTGAGGCCATCCGTCGCCCCGACCGTGATCTCGTACTGCCGGTCCCCGTACTCGGGCAGCCAGGTCTCCGGCGCCAGTCCCTGCGTCTCGAGCGCCTGGACGAGCTCTGTCCCGAAGGGCTCGACGGCGCGGTGCGCCTCGAGGCTGAACGGCGCGGCTGCTCCGGGCTGGAGCGCGAGTCCTCCGGCTCCGGGCTGGCGACCCGCACCGGCGCCTCCCACGCCTCCCGCAGTCGAAAGCGTGAACTCCTGCTCGAACGCCGCGACGAGGTGGAGCCCCGTCTCCTCGAGCGTGGCGAGCGCGTCGACGAGCGCGGTCCGTGGGTCGCACCTCCACGGCGCACCATCCTCCTCGGCGAGCCGCGCGAGCACCACGTCGGTCTCCGGCCGGGCCGCGACGGCGGGCAGCGTGATGCGAGCCGCGTCGTCGGGCACGAGCCGCAGGTCGCCGAGCGAGCCGAAGGGGTTCGGCGACGCGATGTCGCCGAACGTCGTCAGTGCGAGGTCGGCGGGCACCCAGCCGACGCCGGCCGCGCGGCGCTTCGGGTAGTCCTCCGTCCGCATCGACCGCCCGCGCGTGAGCGCGACGAGGTCGCAGGTCGCGATGAACGTGAGCGGCGCCGTCACCGGAGGCCGCAGTCGGGCCGGTGGACGCGCTCCGCCCTGGTCAGGGCACGAGCGCCAGCACCCGGCACGGCCCTCCAGACCCGTCGACGAGCTTCAGCACGCCGACGACGACCCAGCCCCCGACCGGCGGCAGGCCCTTGAGGTTCATGAGGTTCTCGACGTGCCAGAGGCCACGGGGATGGCTGACGGTGCGGTGCACGACGAAGTCCGTGGCGCGCCCGGGATCGATGCCGAGGGTGTCGATGCCGAGCCCGGCGGCCTTCCGTTCCTC
>JAKAAV010000151.1 GCA_021802185.1 Chloroflexota bacterium
GTCGCCGCGGCGCTCGCGGCGGGCGGCCACGTCGACGGGCACGCGCCGCGCGTGAGCGGGCGCGAGCTCAACGCGTACCTCGCGGCGGGCATCGGGAGCGACCACGAGTGCACGGCGTACGAGGAGTCGCTCGAGAAGCGGCGGCTCGGCATGCAGATCATGATCCGCGAGGGGTCGGCGACGCGCGACGTCGAGGCGCTCGCGCCGCTGGTGGTCGAGCACGGCCCGGCGAACTGCATGCTCTGCACGGACGACCGGGAGCCGCACGATCTGCTCTCGATCGGCCACGTGAACGACGCGGTGCGGAAGGCGGTGTCGTTCGGGGTGACACCTGCCGATGCCGTCCTGATGGCGACGCTCCACCCCGCGCGGTGGCACGGCCTGCGCGAGCACGGAGCGATGGCGCCGGGGTACGTGGCGGACGTCGTCGCGGTCCCGGACCTCGAATCGTTCCGGCCCGTCAGGGTCTGGAAGCGGGGCCGCCTCGTCGCGCGTGACGGGGTCGCGCTCGGCGTGCCGAAGGCCGCGGTCCCTGAGTGGATGCGCGGCAGCGTCCGCATCCCCGGGATCGGGCCGGAGACGTTCCGGATGGAGGCCCGCGGCCCGGTCCGGGTGATGGGCGTCGAAGCCGGCACGATCGTGACGCGGGTGCTCGTGGTCGAGCCGGCCCGCGCCGTCGACGGTTCGGTCGTCGCCGACCCCGGCCGCGACCTCGCGAAGGTCGCCGTCATCGAACGGCATCGGGGCACCGGGCGCACGGGGCTCGGGCTCGTGACCGGCTTCGGGCTGCGCCGCGGGGCGCTCGCCTCGACCATCGCGCACGACGCACACAACCTCGTGCTGCTGGGGATGGACGACGCCGACATGGCGCTCGCGGCGAACCGGCTCGCCGAGATCGGCGGGGGACAGGTCGCGGTCGCCGATGGCCGCGTGGTGGCGGAAGTGCCGTGCCCGATCGGCGGCCTGCTGTCCGATCGGCCGGCCGAGGAAGTTGCCGCCGCGGTGCGCGCCCTCGAGGATGCCGCGGCACGCGTGCTCGGCGCGACACTGCCGGCGCCGGTCATGACGCTGTCGTTCCTGGCCCTCTCGGTGATCCCGGAGATCCGGATCAGCGACCTCGGGCTGGTGGACTGCGTCCGGTTCGAGATCGTGCCGCTCGAGGCCGACACGGACGGGGCTGAGCGC
Source organism: Chloroflexota bacterium (assembly GCA_021802185.1). Lineage (GTDB taxonomy): Bacteria > Chloroflexota > Limnocylindria > Limnocylindrales > CSP1-4 > JAJYNJ01. Next base: position 1,186 of record JAKAAV010000151.1, read on the forward strand.
GGGACCGCCGGTCCGGAAACGGGTCACGCGGATGGCGAGGGGCGCCGCACGGCGGAGTTCGCGGACATGGAGGCGAAGCGCGTCGAAACGGGCCAGGTGGCACTTGGGGCGGCCCCGGGGAGCGAGCCTAGAACAGCAGCAACCGAAGACGTCGGATGACTAGCGTCTGACATGGAGGCGGTACAGATGCGACTCGCGAAGCGCATGGAGGGCATCGGAACAGAGACCGCGTTCGAGGCCTCGGCTCGGGCGCGGGCGCTCGAGGCGACCGGCGTCGACGTCGTCCACCTCGAGATCGGCGAGCCCGACTTCGACACGCCCGCCAACATCCGCGCGGCCGCGCAGCGCGCGCTGGACCGCGGCCGGACGCACTACGCGCCGTTCCCCGGCATCCCCGAGCTGCGCGAGGCGATCGCGGCCGACGCGACGCGGCGCAAGGGCTTCGAGGTGAGCCCGGAGCGCGTCTTCGTGACCGTCGGCGGCAAGGGCGTGATGCTCTACGCCATCGAGGCGCTCATCGACCCGGGCGACGAGGCCATCGTGCCGGACCCCGGGTACCCGATCTACGAATCGCTCGTGCGGTTCATGGGCGGCACGCCGGTGCCGATCCCGATCCGCCAGTCGAATGGCTTCCGGCTCGACGTCGACGAGCTCGCCTCGCTCATCACGCCGCGGACCCGCCTGCTCGTGATCAACTCGCCGGCGAACCCGACGGGCGGCGTCCTCACGCGCGGCGACCTCGAGCAGATCGCGGAGCTCGCCCAGCGCCACGACCTGATCGTGCTCGCGGACGAGATCTACGGCCGCATCCTGTACGAGGGCGAGCACGTCTCGATCGCGAGCCTGCCCGGCATGGCCGAGCGGACCGTCGTGCTCGACGGCTTCTCGAAGACGTACGCGATGACGGGCTGGCGGCTGGGCTACGCGATCGTCCCGGAGTCGCTCGCGTTCGCGTTCGGACGCCTGCTCATCAACAGCGTCTCCTGCGTCTCGACGTTCGAGCAGGACGGCGCGGTCGAGGCGCTGACCGGGCCGCAGGACGCCGTGGACGCGATGGTCGCCGAGTTCCACGCGCGGCGCGACCTCGTCGTGGACGGGCTCAACGCGATCCCGGGCGTCTCGTGCCTGCGGCCGGCAGGCGCGTTCTACGTGTTCCCAGACATCGCCGGGACGGGGCTGTCCGGCGCCGAGCTCGCGAACCGGCTCCTGTACGAGGCCGGTGTATCGACGCTCGCGGGGACCGCGTTCGGCGGTGTCGGGGTCGACCACATCCGCCTCTCGTACGCGAACTCGCAGGACAACATCCGCAAGGCGCTCGACCGGATGGCGAAGTTCGTCGCCGGCCTCAAGGTGCCGGCATAGACGCGCGGCGTTGACCGGACGACGCGAAGGCGGGGGCCGAACGACGGCGAACGAGGCAATGGAGAGGTGAGGGACATGGCCCACGCGAGCGCGCCCGCCGGGGCGTCGATCGAGCGCCCGGTGAGCGTGATCGACGAGCTCTTCGCGGAGTCGGAGCGCCAGTTCGACGACTGGGAGGTCATCAAGGACGTCGTGGACGAGTTCCTCGACCTCTCCCTGAACTACCGCCAGTCGGGGCATCCGGGCGGCAGCCGGTCGAAGGTGCACCTGTTCCTGTCGCTGCTGCTGTCGGGTGCGATGCGCTGGGACATCCGCAGGCCGTGGCGCACGTACGCCGACCGCTTCGTGCTCTCGGCCGGCCACACGGTGCCCCTCGTCTACACGACCCTCGCTGCCCTCAACGAGACCCTCCGGGCCCGGCACGAGTGGACGGGCGATGAGCGCTTCGCCTTCCCCGACGGCGGACGCTGGGCGCTGACGTGGGAGGACCTGCCCGGGCTGCGCCACCGCGGCGGCCTCCCGGGCCACGCCGAGATGGAGGGCAAGACCCTCTTCCTGAAGTTCAACACCGGGCCGTCCGGCCACGGCATGCCGCCGGCCGCGGGCGAGGCGCTTGCCCTGAAGCTCGCCGGCTGCGAGGAGGTCCGCGTCTTCGCGATCGAGGGGGAGGGCGGCCTCACGCCGGGGGCCAGCCACGAGACGCGCAACGCGGCCTGGGGGCTCGGTCTTTCCAATCTCGTGTTCCTCGTGGACTGGAACGACTTCGGGATCGACGAGTTCCCGGCGTCGTCCGTCGTGCCCGGGACGCCCGAGACCTGGTTCGGCGCGTACGACTGGCGGGTGACCGGCGCGCCGGACGGGATGTCGTGGGCGCCGGTGACGCGCGCGGTGCTCGAGGCGGCGCGCGGCGAGAACCCGGGCAGGCGCCCGTCGATGGCGTGGTTCCGGACCCGCAAGGGCCGCGGCTACGGCAAGTACGACTACAGGAGCCACGGCACGCCGCACCCGATGAACGCGCCGGAGTTCTGGGCCGTCCGGCACGAGTTCATGGAGAAGTACGGCGTCGCGTACGAGGGCGTCGACCAGCCGGCCCCGAAGGATCCGGCCGAGGTCGCGCGTCAGGCCCAGGCGAACCTGCGCATCGCGGCGGGCGTGCTCCGCAGCCGGCGCGACGTCGTCGAGGCGATCTCCGACCGGCTCGTCGAGCTGGCCGGCCGCGTGCCGACGCACGTCCCGACCTTCCGGCTCGGCGGCAAGGGCGCCGGGCTCTTCGACGACAGGCGGCTGCTCGACGCCCGCGGCTACCCCGCCGCGATGTGGAAGAAACCGGGCGAGAAGGCCGCGAACCGCGCCGCGCTGGCGACGTGGGGCTCGTGGGTCAACTCGTTCGCGAAGGCCGAGTACGGCCGCCCGCTGTTCGTGGCCGCATCCGCCGACCTCGCCGAGTCGACGAACCTCGCCGGGTTCGGCAAGGGCTTCGGCGACCTCGAGGGCTGGGGCTGGTATCAGCGCGACACGAACCCGACCGGCACGCTCCTGCCGACCGAGATCACCGAGTTCACGAACGCCGGGATGGTCGTCGGGCTCGCCACGGTGAACCTCGCGGACGACCCGATGGCGGAGTTCAACGGCTTCTGGGGCGCCTGCTCGACATACGGTTCGTTCTCCTACCTGAAGTACGGGCCGATGCGGCTGTTCAGCCAGCTCGCCCAGGACACGCAGCTGAAGCTCGGCAAGGTCATCTGGGTCGCGGGGCACTCCGGTCCCGAGACCGCCGAGGACTCGCGGACCCACTTCGGCATCTTCGAGCCGGCGGTGACGCAGCTGTTCCCCGAGGGGCACGTCATCGACCTGCACCCGTGGGAGTACAACGAGGTGCCGGCAGCGCTGGCCGCCGCACTCTCGCAGTCGGCGCCGATCGTCGCGCTCCACCTCACGCGGCCGGCCATCGAGATCCCCGACCGCGAGGCGCTCGGGATCCCGTCGCACTTCGAGGCCGCACGGGGCGCGTACGTCATGCGCCCGTTCCGGCCCGGCCTCCCGCCGATGGGCACGGTCTTCGTCCAGGGCACGACCAGCACGGCCAACCTCGTGAAGATCCTGCCAGACCTCGACCGCGAAGGGCTCAACGTCAAGGTCGTCGCGGCAATCAGCCCGCAGCTGTTCCGGCTGCAGCCGGCCGACTACCGGGCGCTGACGGTCAGCCCGGCCGACCGGGTGGACGGCATGGCGATCACGAACCGGTCGGCGCGCTTCATGCGCGACTGGGTCGACGGGCCGGAGGCGCTCGAGTACTCGATGGGCTCCGACTGGGACGACCGGTGGCGCACGGGCGGCACCGTGGACGAGGTCATGGACGAGGCGCACCTGACGCCTCCGTACCTGCTGGCCGGTATCGAGCGCTTCGTGCGCGAGCGCGAGGCGCGGCTCGGACGGGTGCGCGACGCGCTCGAGGCGGCGGATCGGACGAGGTAGGGGGACCGGCGACCGCGCGCCGCCACGACGAACACGACAGGCGAACTGGAACGAGGTAGGGGATCTGATGCAGCGACTTGGACTCGAGAAGGAGCTCGTCGACGCGAGCGTCTACGACAACACGGTGGAGCGCTTCCGCCAGCAACGGGTCGCGCTGCCGACGTTCGCGCAGCTCGCCGACCCGTCGCTGGTCCCGGGCAACGTCCGCGCGGCGCTCGGCGCGGTCGGGCCGGACGATGCGGATCCCCTGAACCTGTTCCGGGTGAACTGGTACAACGATCCGTCGCGCCGCGGGCTGCAGGACGTGCCCGCGTACGTCGACCTCCCGAAGTCGCTCACCGGCGTCGACGCCCGGATCGTCGTGGGGATCGGCGAGCGCTTCCCGATGATCAACGCGCACAAGGTCCTCGCCGCGTACGGCTGCCTGGCGCCGCGCGTCATCACCGGCCAGTTCGACCCCACGCGCCACCGCGCGATCTGGCCGTCGACCGGCAACTACTGCCGCGGCGGTGTCGCGATCTCGCGGATCATGGGCTGCCGGGGCGTCGCGGTGCTGCCCGAGGGCATGAGCCAGGAGCGCTTCGACTGGCTCGAGCGCTGGGTCGTCGACTCCTCCGACATCATCCGGACGCCGGGCACGGAGAGCAACGTCAAGGAGATCTACGACAAGTGCAACGAGCTCTCCCTCGACCCTGAGAACGTCATCTTCAACCAGTTCTCCGAGTTCGGGAACCACATCGTCCACTACCTCGCGACGGGTCGCGCGCTCGAGCGGGTGTTCGAGTCGATGCAGGCGCAGGAGCCCAACCTCCGGCTGCGCGCGTTCACGTCGGCGACCGGGTCGGCCGGAACGATCGCGGCCGGCGACTACCTGAAGGAGCACCTCGGGTCGCTCACGGTCGCGGTCGAGGCGCTCGAGTGCCCGACGCTCATCGAGAACGGCTTCGGCGAGCACAACATCCAGGGCATCGGCGACAAGCACATCCCGCTGATCCACAACGTCATGGCGACCGACGTCGCGCTGGCGATCTCCGACCGAGCCACCGACCGGCTCGGTCTGCTGTTCAACACGCCCGTCGGGCGGGCCTACCTCGCCGACCGCCGCGGGGTGCCGGCG
>JAKAAV010000152.1 GCA_021802185.1 Chloroflexota bacterium
CGAGCTCGGAGAGCCGCCGGCGGGCGAGCTCCACGACCGAGCGTCCCTCGGGGGTCTCATCCCGGATCGATGAGACGAGCGCCGCGCGGACCGCCTCGACCTCCGGGATGCCGGGAGCCGGCGTGATCGATGCCGCGAGCCGGTTGCCGTACGTGATCGTGCCGGTCTTGTCGAGGAGGATCACGTCCACGTCCCCCGACGCCTCCACGGCCCGGCCGCTCATCGCGAGCACGTTGAAGCGCGCGACGCGGTCCATTCCCGCGATCCCGATCGCGGAGAGCAGCCCGCCGATCGTGGTGGGGATGAGGCAGACGAGCAGCGCCACGAGCGGCACCGTGCCCACGGTCGTCCCGGCGTAGAGCCCGAACGGCCGGAGCGTCACGACGGCCATCAGGAACATGACGGTCAGACCCGCGAGCAGGATCGCCAGCGCGATCTCGTTCGGCGTGCGCTGCCGCTTCGCGCCCTCGACGAGCCCGATCATGCGGTCGAGGAACGTCTCGCCGGGGTTGGCGGTCACGCGGATGACGAGCCGGTCGCTGGTGAGTGTCGTTCCGCCGGTGACCGAGCTGCGGATGTCGGTGCCCGGCTCCTTCAGGACCGGCGCCGACTCGCCCGTGATGGCCGCCTCGTTGACGAAGCCGACTCCCTCGATGACGTCGCCGTCGCCGGGGATCGTCTCGCCCTCCTCGACGACGATCACGTCGCCCTTGCGCAGCTCCGACGACCCGACGTCCTCGAGCGTGCCGTCCGCACGCCGGCGGCGGGCGCTGGTTTCCGAGCGCGTCTTCCGCAGGGTCGCCGCCTGCGCCCGCCCGCGCGCCTCGGCGAGGGCCTCGGCGTACGTGGCGAACAGGACCGTGAACCACAGCCAGATCGCGATCTGGAGCTGGAACCCGAAGCCCGACGGCCCGCGGACCGGCTCGAAGCCGGTGACGTTGGCGATCCAGGTGAGCGTGACCAGCGCGGCGGTCAGCTCGACCACGAACATGACCGGGTTGCGGATCAGCAGGCGCGGATCGAGCTTGCGGAACGCCGGCCCGATCGCGCTGCGCAGGAACTCGGGATCCAGGATGCCGCGCGTCGGGGGAGGCGTCGGGCCGGGCTTGGCGCCGCGCAGCGAGACGAAGCGCTGGAAGCGGCGTGTGCCGCGGCGGAGCTCGATCGACATGAGGGACCGCGCGGCGGTCACGGGAAGACCTTCCCGGCATTCAGGAGGAGCTGCTCGACGATCGGCCCGAGTGAGAGGGCGGGGAAGAAGGTGAGCGCGCCGACGATGACCACGACGCCGATGAGCAGCACGACCCACAGGACGCCCGTGGTCGGGAACGTGCCGAGCGACGCGGCGACAGGGCGCTTGGCGGCCATGGAGCCGGCCAGCGCCAGGATCGGGATGATCATCCCGTAGCGCCCGATGAGCATCGCGAACGCGCCGGTGATGTTGTAGAAGACCGTGTTGCCGTTCAGGCCGGCGAAGGCGGAGCCGTTGTTGCCCGTCTGGCTCGAGAAGGCGTAGAGGATCTCGCTGAAGCCGTGCGGCCCCGGGTTGAGGGGCCCGGCGAGGCCCGGCTTCGTGACCGTCGCGAGCGCCGTGAAGCCCAGGATGCTGGCGCCGAGCACGAGCGTCGTCAGCATCGCCATCTTGATCTCGTACGCCTCGACCTTCTTGCCGAGGTACTCAGGCGTGCGGCCGACCATCAGCCCGGCGATGAAGACGGCGAGGATCGCGCCGATCGTCAGCATCCCGTACATGCCGGCGCCGATGCCGCCCGGCGTGATCTCACCCAGCTCCATGTTGAAGAGCGGCACGAGCCCGGTGAGCGGCATCAGGCTGTCGTGCCAGGAGTTGATCGCGCCGGTGCTCGTGCCGGTCGTCATGGCGGCGAAGAGGCCACTGACGGCGGATCCGAAGCGGACCTCCTTGCCCTCCATGTTGCCGAGTCCGGCCTGCAGGACGTGGGAGGGGAACAGCGGGTTGCCGGCGTACTCGAGGTGCATGGCAGCGATCGCACCGACGAGGAGGATCGCGTACATGGCCGCGAAGATCGTCCAGCCCTGCCGCTGGTTGCCCGCGTACTTCCCGAACGTGAAGGTCAGCGACGACGCGGTCAGCAGGAGCGCGAACATCTCGAGCCAGTTCGTCAGCCCGTTGGGGTTCTCGAAGGGATGGGCGGAGTTGGCGTTGAAGAAGCCGCCCCCGTTGTTGCCCATCTCCTTGATCCATTCCTGGGAGGCCACCGGTCCGACCGCGATCGTCTGGACGGCGCCCTGCAGCGTGTGGACGACCTGGGACGGCTCCCACGTCTGCGGTACGCCCTGCGAGACGAGGACCAGCGCGCCCACGACGGACACCGGCAGCAGCACATAGAGGACCCCCCGCGTGAGGTCGACCCAGTAGTTGCCCAGCGTCTTCGCGCTCCGCCGGGTCAGCCCGCGGAACAGCGCGATCGCGACGGCCATGCCGGTCGCGGCCGAGGTGAAGTTGCGGACGGCGAGCACGCCGGCCTGGGAGAGATACGTGGCGCCCGTCTCGCCCGAGTAGTTCTGCCAGTCGGTGTTCGTCTCGAAGCTGACCGACGTGTTGAAGGCCAGGTCCGGGGACTGGGCAGGGATGCGTCCCTGGTTGAACGGCAGCACGTTCTGCAGCCGGAGCACCACGTAGCCGGCCACGATCGCGACCGCAGCCATGACGAGGACCGAGATCGTGTATGCCTTCCAGTCCATCTCGCCGGTCTCGTCGATGCCGCAGACGCGGTAGACGGCGCGCTCCAGCGGCCGGAGGACCGGGCTCAGGAGGACGCGCTCGCCCTCCATGACGCGGTAGATGTACGTCCCGAACAGGGGCGTCGCGACGACGATCGCAAGGACGAGCGTGACGAGGGTCGCGAGGTCGCCCGCGCTCATCTCAGAAGTCCTCCGGGCGCAGCAGGGCCCACATCAGGTACGCGAACAGGAAGATCACGAGGATCCCGGCGATGACGTCGATGGGGTTCATGGGTGAAGCCGCTCCACGAGCAGCAGGTACAGTCCCAATGCCACGCCGCAGGCGATGCCGATGAAGAGGATCTGCAGGTCGGTCATGCGTTCCCGGGTGCTTCGTTCCGGCGGAGCAGGCGCTCGACGGTATCCATGAAGGTATCCAGGGGAAACGGCTTGGGCAGGTACCCGGCGACCCCGAACTCGACCAGCCGGCCGGGGCGGACGGGCAGGGCGCTCTCGATCACCACGGGCGGCGAGGCGGCCGCCGCGAGCGCGTCGCTGCGCAGCAGATCCCAGCCCGTGTCACAGGGCAGGTTGATGTCGAGGATGACCAGGCCCGGAGCCGGCTCGTCATGGAGCCGCTGCTCGGCCTCCTCGGCCGAGCCGGCCTCGGAGACGGTGTACCCGCGTGCCCGGAGCTGCCGTGCCAGGATCCGGCGCAGGTCGTCGTCATCCTCGACGAGGAGCACGACACCCCGATCAGCCACGAGCCGGTCGCTCGATCGCGATGCCGTCCAGCGCGCCGTCTGCCGTCCAGAGCGGCACGGCACGCAGCCCTTCGCGGCCGGCGCGGCTTCTCGCGGAGTCGATCATCTGCAGCCCGAACCGGAGTCCCGACACGTGCACGCGCGGGGAGGCGCCGGACCGCACCATGGCGATCGCGCTGCCGACGAGGGCGTACTCGCGCTCGAGCGCCTCGACGGCCTCATCGTCCCGTGCCGCGTCTGGGAGAGCCATGTCGCCACGATAGGAGGCGGCGCCAAGAGGAAACGGGCCAGCGGACGGAGCGAGCCTCTCAAGGAGGTCTAAAGCCGGACGTTCGGACGGTGCCTGCGCCCGTGACGTCCGCCGGCAGCCGTTCGGCCCGTCCGTCCCGGACCGTGGCCGAAACGGCCTACGGGCGCCGGTCGCCGATGCGGTACCCGATCCCGGGCTCCGTCACGATGAGGCCGCGCAGTTCGCCGCCCGGATCCGCCGCGGCGAGCTTGCGCCTGAGCTGGCTGACGTGGACGTAGACGTAGCTGTCCTCGCCCTGGTACGCCTCGCCCCACACGGACCGCAGCAGCCGCGCCTTGGTCACGAGCCTGCCGGTGTTGCCGAGCAGGACCCGCAGGATCTCGAACTCGATGGGCGACAGATCGACGCGGGCGCCTGCCACCCGCACCTCGTGGCGGTCCGTCTCGAGCACGAGAGACCCCCACCCGAGCCGGCCCTGCTGGTCGGCCGCCGGCCCGGCGCCGTGCCGCATCGCGACGCGCAGCCGCGCGTGCAGCTCCTCCACCCCGAATGGCTTCGTGACGTAGTCGTCGGCGCCGCGCTCGAGGGCCTCGACCTTCTCGCGCTCCTCGTATCGGCCGGAGAGGATCACGATCGGCGTCGTGGCCTCCCGCCGGATCCTGCGGATCACCTGCAGCCCGTCGACATCGGGGAGCCCGAGGTCCAGCAGCACGACGTCGGGGCGCCGCGCCTCCCACCGCCGGATCGCCGTCGCGCCGTCGGCGGCCTCCTCGACGCGGTACCCACGCGTGGAGAGCTCCCGCGCGAGCACCGCTCGGGTCTCGTCGTCGTCCTCGACGACAAGGACGGTCGCGCCGGCGCCGCGCCCCTGCGCGGTGGTCACGCCCGGTGCCCCGCCGTCAGTCCGGCGGGCGCCGCCGCCACCGGGAGGTCGATATCGATCGCGAGGCCGCCCAGGGCGCTCGGCCGGGCCCGCACCTGCCCACCCATCGCGTCCACGAGTCCGCGGACCACGGCGAGGCCGATGCCCGTGCCAGGCCTCGATCTGCGCGTGCCCGCGGCCCGGTAGAACTTCTCGAACAGCCTGTCGAGCGCCTCGGGGGGCGCGCCGGGGCCGCCGTCCTCCACCGTCAGCCGGACACGTCGCGAGTCCAGCTCTCGCGCCGAGATCCGCAGCGGGGCGTCCGCCGGCGCGTACTTGAGGGCGTTGTCGATGACGTTCGTCAGGGCATCGTCGAGGAAGAGCGGATCGACGAGGACGGGCGGTGCGCCGAGCGCGACCTCGAGCGGATGCTGGTCGAGCCGCGGGCGGAGCCGATCGATCGTCCGACCGACGAGATCCTCGAGCTCGAACGCCTCCCGCTCCGCCCGGAGCGCGCCCGCCTCGATGCGGCTCAGGTCGAGCAGGTTCGTGACGAGCCGGTTCAGGTACTCGACCTCGCGGTCGATGGCCTCGGCGCTCTCCCGGCGGTCGTCCGCCGAGAGGCCGCTGTCCGGTCGCAGCGTGCCCGCCGCGGCGCGGATCGTCGCGAGCGGCGTCCGCAGGTCGTGCGAGACGGTTTGCAGCAGCGCGGACTTCAGCGCGTCGCTCTGCCGCGCGATCTCGGCGGCCTGGGACTCGGTCACGAGCCGGTCGTGCGCGAGGGCCTGCCCGATCTGGTCGGCGGCAGCGCGCAGCAGCCGGATCTGGCTCGCGTCGGGGTCATCCGGTCCCCGCTCGCGGAGCGCCCAGATCGAGCCGAGCTGCGCCGTCCCTGCCCGGATCCGCACCCGGTAGGTCTCACCTCCGGTCGTCTCGGCTCGGGCGGTCCGGCGGGGCAGCGTGGGGACGTGCACGCGCACCCATTCGTCACGCCCGTCTTCCGACGGCTCCCTGAGGATCCGCTGCATGGCGGCCGCCGGGGCACGTTCGTCAGGGGCGCTGTCCGCGGCGACCCGCTCGGTCGCGTCGTCGACGCCGAGCGAGATCCAGACGCGCTGCATCCTCGTCTCGTTGCGGAGCACGCGGGCGATCGTCGCGAGCACGGCCGGTGTGGAGGCACGGTTCGCGAGCTCCCGTGTGATCTCGTACAGTGCGCGCGCCTCGCGCTCCCTCGCCCGTGCCTCGTCCGCGCGGGCACGCTGGACCGCCGCCAGCTGCCCGACGACGATCCCGACGAACAGGAGCAGCACGAGGCCGAGCCACTCGGACGGCTCGCGGACGGTGAGCGTGAGCAGCGGCTGGACGAAGAAGAAGTCGTACAGGAGGAACGCTGCGACAGCGGCCACGACAGCGCCGGGCGTCCCGCCGGCAATGGCTGTCGCGACGACCGCCGTGAGGTACACGATCGAGGCGTTGTGGATGTGGACGCTCGCCTCGAGCACGGCGACGGCAAGGGTCGCGACGGCAAGCGACGGGACCGCCACC
>JAKAAV010000153.1 GCA_021802185.1 Chloroflexota bacterium
GCCGCCGAACCCGAAGCGCATCGCGGAGAGCACCTTGTCGGCGAAGTCCGCCTCGCCGCGGGACGTGAACCGCTCGTACAGCGCGGTGGTCAGGATCGGCGCGGGCGCGCCCACGTCGATCGCGGCAATGCTCGTCCAGCGCCCCTCGCCCGAGTCCGACACGCGGCCGGAGAAGTCGGCGAGGTCCGGGCTCTGCAGGAGCGCCTGGGCGGTCAGGTCGAGCAGCCATGACGCGATGACCGAGCCGCGCCGCCACACCTCGGCGACCGCCGCCAGGTCGAAGTCGTACTGGTACAGCTCGGGCTCGCGCAGCGGCGTCGTCTCCGCGTCGATGTCGCGCTCGACGCCGCCGATGTTCGCGTGGGCGAGGATGTTGATCCCCTCGGCGTATGCCGCCATGAGGCCGTACTCGATGCCGTTGTGGACCATCTTCACGAAGTGGCCCGCGCCGGCGGGCCCGCAGCGCAGGTAGCCCTGCTCGGCCGTGTCGGGCTCGCCCTCGCGGCCGGGGGTCCGGCTCGTGGCACCGAGGCCGGGGGCGAGCGCCTTGAAGATCGGGTCGAGGAGCGTCACGGCGTCCTCGGGGCCGCCGATCATCAGGCAGTAGCCGCGCTCGAGGCCCCACACGCCCCCGGACGTGCCGCAGTCGAGGTAGCGGACGCCCTTCGGCTCGAGCTGCTTCGAGCGCCGGATGTCGTCCACGTAGTAGCTGTTGCCGCCGTCCACGACGACGTCGCCCTCGTCGAGGAGCGGCACGATCTGGTCCAGGGTCGCGTCGACCGACGCCGCCGGGACCATGAGCCAGAGCACGCGCGGCTTGTCGAGCTTCGCGACGAGATCGGAGAGCGACGTGGCTCCGTCGGAGATCGCGCCGTCCTTCACCATCGACTCGACCGTGTCGGCGTGGCGGGCGTAGCCCACGACGGTGTGGCCGTTCCGCAGCCACCGGCGCGACATGTTGGCGCCCATGCGCCCCAGCCCGACGAGCCCCAGCTTCATCAAGCGGCTCCCTTCTGTCCTGGCGGCTGCCGCATGACAGCCGCAAGAGGCGGCGAAGGATTCGCCGCCTCCGCTGCCGGTGACGCCATTGCGCGAGCCCGATCGCTCGGCGCGGTGCCCTGCCGTCGCGCTTCGCCCGCCTGTCCGCGGGCGAAGCGGCGGCCATGCGTCACCCTACTTGCACGCTCCACTGCTCTTGCATGCGCTCGCGATCGCGCTCTGCGCGTTCGCCACATTCTGGTCGTTCACGAACTGCGCGATCGCGGTCGTGATCGGGGTCAGGAACGCCGGAATGCTCGCCGGCCCGTTCGCCTCGCTCGGGACGAGCTGGTCCTTCGCGAAGTCCTGCATCGACGACTGCGAGTAGGCGTCGAAGACGCTCGGGCTGCAGTCCAGCCGCGCGCACACGGAGCCCTTGATCGGGTTGAACGCCTCCTGCGCCTTGACCGAGCCGAGCGTCTGGAGCCACGCGATCGTCTGGCCCGGGTCCTTGATGTTCTTCGGCATCCCGAAGGTGTCGGTCACGACGATGAAGTCGCCGGAGGTGCCCGGCGCGGGCGACCACCCGAAGTCCTGGTTCGGCTTCCAGCCGTTGGACTCGAAGTAGCCCTTCGCCCAGTCGCCCATGATGTTCATCGCGGCCTTGCCCTGCATCACCAGGCCGTCCGCCTGGTCCCAGGTCAGCGTGGCGTGGTCGTTGTTCACGTAGCCGACGACCTTCGCCATCGTCTGCAACGCCTGCGTGACCTTCGGATCCGTCCAGGGGAAGTTGCCCGTCCAGATGTTCCGGTAGTCGTTCGGGCCGAGCGTCGAGAGGAGGATGTCCTCGAACAGCTGGAGCGACTCCCACTGGTCCTTGTCGCCCAGCGCGAGGGGCGTGATCCCCTGCGCCTTCAGCTTGTCCGCCACCGTGAAGAAATCGTTCCACGACGTCGGCGGCTGGAGGTTGTACTTGCTGAAGATCGACTTGTTGTACCAGAGGACGCCGTTGCGGTGGACGTCGAGCGGCACCGCGTACGGCGCGCCGTTGTAGCTGACGAGGTCGATCAGCTGCTTCGGGAACTTGCTCATCCAGCCCTGCTGCTGGTACAGCGCAGTCAGGGGCTGCATGTAGTTGGTCTTGACCCAGTTGTCGATCAGCTCAGCGCCGCCGTGGATCTGGAACGTGTCGGGCGGCTGGTTCGCCTGCATCCGCTGAGCCAGGACCGCGTTCGCGTTCGACCCGGCGCCGCCGGCGACGACTGCGTTGGTGATCTTGATGCTCGGGTACTGCTGGTTGAAGACCTTCTCGACCGCGGCCAGGGCCTGGGCCTCCCCGCCCGCCGTCCAGTAGCTGAAGATCTCGAGGTTGCCGCTGCTGGCGGCCGTCGGGAACGCTCCCGCGGCCGCGCTGCCGGCCGGCGCGGCGCTTCCTCCCGCGGCCGAGCTTGCCGCCGGCGCCGTGTAGCCTGAGCTGTTGCACGCTCCGAAAACGATGAGCGCGGTCGCGGCAACGACACCGAGCCGCGCCGGCATGGTGCCGACTCTCATGACCCATCTCCCCCTGTGCCTGGCATTCGAGCCTGGAACGACGCAGATCCCCGGCGAGCGGAGCGCCATGTGGTCATACCGGTGGATCGGGTCCACGGTAGTCCGGGTCGGGGCGCGTGTCAACGACGGGATGGGGTTACGTAGGCGTTACGCGAGCACGAGTTCGCGTATCAGCCGCATCGACGACGCCGCATCTTGACGCCGCGCTGGACCCCGCGTATGGTCGCGGTATGACCAGTCGCCCGGGGAAGAGCCGGGACTCGCTCGCGGCCGAGCTGGAGGCCGAGATCCTGTCCGGCGGCCTGGCGCCCGGCGACAGGCTGTTTTCCGAGCGCCAGCTGGCCGAGCGACAGGGCGTCAGCCGCCCAATGGTGCGCGAAGCGCTGCGGATTCTCGCGGAGCGCGGGCTTGTCGAGATCGCCCCGGGACGCGGCGCGTTCGTCCGTCACCCCTCTCCCCTCGCCGGTTCGCGTCCGCTGGACGCCGTGTACCGCCGCGCCCACCCCACCGCCTGGGAGCTGATCGAGGCGCGGCTCGTCATCGAGTCAGAGACGGCGTCGCTCGCGGGCCAACGCGCGGGACTGGACGACGTGCGGCGGCTCGAGCGGCGCCTGCAGGCGCTCGAGTCGGCGCCAGATCCGGCGGAGTCCGTCAGGCGCGACCTCGCGTTCCACCTCGAGGTGGCGGTCGCGGCACATAACCGGATCCTCGAGGCGGTGCTCGCCTCGCTCGCCTCGCTCCTCGCGGAGCTGATGGTGCGGACGCTCGGAGAGCCCGAGGTGCACCAGCGGACGGCCCGGTTCCATCGCGAGGTGTACGAGGCGATCGCCGCGCGCGATCCGGAACGGGCACGGGCGGCGATGCGCGGCCACCTCGACCCCGCACCGGCGGGGTTGGGGCGGCAGCACGACGACGACCTCGATGCGATGGCGCTGCGGGCGCTGCGACGCCTCGGCCTCGGTGACGACCTGCCCCGGTTCCTCCGCGACGTCGTGCCGGCCGACCTGGGGTCCGGGGAGACGGTCGGGGCCGGGTGACAACGGTCAGGGGGGCGACGTGACGAGCAGTCGAAGGGGGATGCCGTGCGCGGGAGACTGTTGACGATCGCACTGCTGGCACCGGCGGCCATCGCCAGCCTGGTGTTCGTCTACCTCTTCATCGCGTGGACGTTCTACGCCTCGCTGACGAGCTGGAACGCCGTCAGGCCGCTGAAGGGCCTGCTGCCGGATTTCCCGATCATCGGGCTCGCCAACTACCAGACGCTGTTCGCGACGCAGCGGTTCTGGCCCAACGACGTCTTCAACACGGCCGTGTTCACGGTCGCGTTCATCATCCTGAGTGTCGCGATCGGACTGCTGCTCGCGATCCTGCTCGACCAGCGCATTCGCGGCGAGGTCTTGTTCCGCAACATCTTCCTGCTGCCGATGGCGCTGTCGTTCGTGGTGACCGCCACGATCTGGGCCTGGATCTTCAACCCCAACACCGGCATCAACCAGCTCCTCGACCCGCTCGGGATCAACGCCGTGCGCACCGGGCTGCTCTCGTTCGCGCCGCTGAAGCCGCTGTGGGATGTGCTCGACTTCCTGCGCATCGATGTGCTGCGCCTGGGCCTGACCACCGACCCCCGCGCCGCGCTCGGCGCCGTGGTGATCGCCGCCACGTGGCAGATGTCGGGCTTCGTGATGGCGATGTTCCTCGCCGGGCTCCGCGGTGTGTCCGAGGAGCTCCGGGAGGCGGCCCGAGTGGACGGCGCAACGGAGCGGCAGATCTACGTCCACGTGCTGATCCCGCAGCTCCGCCCCGTGCTCGTGAGCGTGATCGTGATCCTCGGCTACATCTCGCTGAAGATCTTCGACCTCGTCTTCATCATGACCCGCGGCGGCCCCGGCATTGCCACCGACGTGCCGTCGATCTTCATGTACCTGAGCGCGTTCCAGAGCCAGCTGTACGCGCTGGCCGCCTCGATCGCGATCGTCATGCTGATCGTCAGCGCGATCGTGGTGATCCCCTACATGTGGTCGCAGCTGCGGACGGAGGGGCAAGCATGAGCGAGCAGACGGCGGCAGCGCTGACGACGCCGCGGCCCTCGACACGCCGGCGCACCGGCTTCAGCTGGACCCGCGTGCTGATCTACCTGGTTCTCTTCCTGTTCACGATCTTCTACCTGCTGCCGGTCTACGTGGTCGTGGCCGACAGCTTCAAGACGCTGCCCGAGGTCAGCACCACCAGCATCTGGCAGCCCCCGAAGAGCATCGACTTCGGCGCGTGGGCGAGCGCCCTCACGCCACCCCTCGTCGGCTCTGGCGGCATCGGATCGGGACTCGTGAACAGCGTGATGATGACGGTGCCCGCCGTCGTCATCTCGTCCGTGTGGGGCTCGCTCAACGGCTACCTGCTCACGAAGTGGCGCTTCCGCGGGGCCGACCTGCTGTTCGCCTTCCTGCTCTTCGGGATGTTCATCCCCTACCAGGCCATCCTCATCCCGCTCGTGCAGTTCCTCCAGAGGATCGGCCTCTACGGGACGCTCCCCGGCCTCGCCCTGACCCACATCATGTACGGCATCCCGATCACGACCCTCATCTTCCGCAACTACTACTCGGCGATCCCGACGGAGCTCGTCGAGGCTGCCAACGTCGACGGCGCCGGTGTGATCGGTACCTACTGGCGGGTCATCCTGCCCCTCTCGATCCCGGGCTTCGTCGTGGTGGGGATCTGGCAGTTCACCAGCATCTGGAACGAGTTCCTGTTCGGGGTGACGCTGACGAACAGCCCGAACGTGCAGCCCGTGACGGTTGCCCTGCAGAACCTGGCCGGCTCGTTCGCGGCCCTCTACAACGTCCAGATGGCCGGCGCGATCATCACGGCGATCCCGACCGTGCTCGCCTTCGTGTTCCTCGGCCGCTACTTCATCCGCGGCCTCCTCGCCGGGTCGCTGAAGGGGTGATGGCCGGCACCGCGGACACGCCGCGGCGCGCGGCCGCGGCCGCGGCGGGAGGCGGTTCCGGCCGGTCGCGCACGTCTCCCGCAGACGACGCGTGGTCCGACGACGCGCGGTTCCGGGCGCTGGCGGAGCTCGCGCGCGAGGTCGCGCACGATACGAACAACCTGCTGCTCGCGACCGGCGGGTATGCGGCGCTCGCGCTCATGGACCTTCCGGGCGACTCGCCGGCCAGGGATTCTGTCGCGCAGATCGAGGTGGCGACGCGGGCGGCGGCCGAGCTCGCGCGGGAGATGCAGCTCGCGCTCGCGCGCAGCGGCGTCGCAGCCCGAGGGACGGGCGCGGCGGGCGCCGGAGCAGACGCGGGCAGCGCGGGATTGGGCAGCGCGGGATTGGGCGGCGCCGGCACGGCCGTGGCCGACGTCGGCGACGCGCTCGCCGACGTCGAGCGGCTGCTCGGCGTGGCGGCGGGCCCGGGCACGAGCGTTGCGTTGGCGCGAGGCCCGGGCGGCCTGCCTCCGGTAGCGGTCCCGCCCGCGTCCGTCAGGCGCGCCGCCCTGTTCCTGGCGCTGTCGGGGAGCGGCGCGGCCCGGGGCGCGACGTCGCTGCGTGTCGGCGCGACGGCCACCGAGGGCTGGGTCG
>JAKAAV010000154.1 GCA_021802185.1 Chloroflexota bacterium
GGCGCGGCTGCTCGAGCTCGCCCACGACGCGATCTTCGTCCGCGACCTCGACGGGAAGGTGCGGTTCTGGAACCCGGGCGCCGCCGAGACGTATGGGTGGACGGCGGATCAGGCGGTCGGCGCGACAACGCACCAGCTCCTGCGCACCTCGTTCCCGGACTCGCTCGAGGCCGTCAATCGCGCGCTGCTCGAATCCGAACGCTGGGAGGGGGAGCTGCGGCACACGACGCGCGACGGCCGCCGGCTCGCGATCGCGAGCCGGCAGGTGCTGGAGCGCGACGAGGCGGGACGTGTCGTCGGCGTCCTCGAGATCAACCGCGACGTCACGGAGTCGGTCGCGGCACACGAGCAGCTCGAGGAGTACGCGCAGGCGCTGAGCCGGTCGAACGCAGACCTCGAGCAGTTCGCGTACGTCGCGTCCCATGACCTGCAGGAGCCGCTGCGGATGGTGACCGGCTTCATGGGCCTGCTGAAGAAGCGGTACGCCGGCCGGCTCGGCGCGGACGCAGACGAGTACATCGCGTTCGCGGTCGATGGCGCGCGACGCATGCAGGGGCTCATCAACGACCTCCTGGCGTTCTCCCGGGTCGACACGCGAGGGCACCCCTTCGAGCCGATCCCGCTTGACGCGTCGCTGGACGCCGCCCTGGCGAACCTGTGTGCGACGATCGAGGACGTCGCGGCCGTGGTCCACCGCGAGCCGCTCCCGGAGGTCGTGGCGGACCGCGGGCAGATGGTCCAGTTGCTGCAGAACCTGGTCGGGAACGCGGTGAAGTTCCACGCGCGGGGCGCGGCGCCGGAGGTGTGGATCGGCGCGGAGCGCGGCGACGGCGAGTGGTGCGTGTTCGTGCGCGATCGCGGCATCGGGATTGCGCGGGACCATTACGCTCAGATCTTCGAGATCTTCCGCCGGCTGCACGGCCGGGAGGAATACCCGGGATCCGGAATCGGGCTGGCGATCTGCAAGAAGATCGTGGAACGGCATGGGGGCCGCATCTGGGTGGAGTCAGCGCCGGGGGAGGGCGCAACCTTCTGGTTCTCGCTCCCGGATCCGGAGGACCGGTCTCGGCGGGAACCGGCCAATCGTTCGGCCGGCGAACGAGGACAGGGGAGCGATCGCCCGCTTCGAGCACGGAGCGAGCGCGAGGAGGACACGGATGCCGAATGACCGGCACGTCGTCGAGATCATGCTCGTCGAGGACAACCCCGGCGATGTGCGGCTGACTCGCGAGGCGCTGAAGGAGGCGCACGTCGACAACGAGCTGACCGTCGTGCCCGACGGCGAGGCCGCGGTGTCGCTGCTGCGCGAGCGGCTCGCCGCCCGCCGCCCGAGCCCGATGCTCGTGCTGCTCGATCTGAACCTGCCTCGGAAGGACGGGAGGCAGGTGCTGGCCGAGATCAAGTCGGACCAGGAGCTGTGCACGATTCCGGTCATCGTGCTCACGTCGTCGGCCGCGGAGCAGGACGTGCTGCAGTCGTACCGGCACCATGCGAACGCGTACGTGACCAAGCCGATCGAGATCGACGAGTTCCTGCGGGCGGTCCGGTCGATCGAGGGGTTCTGGCTGTCCGTGGTGAGGTTTCCGCCACAATGAGGCGAGCCCAGGCGACGATCCGGGGCCGCACGAGCGCTGGAGGCCGGGTGTGAGCGAGCGCGCGACGGCACGGTCGATCGAACGCGCGAACGCGGTGTCCTACCGCATCCTGCTCGTCGAGGACAACCCTGGCGATGCCCTGCTGATCGGCGAGGCGCTGCGCGACGGGCTCGACGTCACCGTGGAGGGAGCGGGGCGGCTCGAGGAGGCGCTCGGTTGCCTCGCTTCGCGGACGTACGACGCCGTGCTCCTCGACCTCGGCCTGCCCGACAGCGGGGGGATCGCCACGCTGTCGGCCGTGCTCGCCCGCACGCGCGCGCCCGTCGTGGTCCTCACGGGCACCGACGACGAGACCCTCGGTTTCACGGCGATCCACAGTGGCGCGCAGGACTACCTGGTCAAGGGCAAGGCCGGCGAAGAGGTGCTTCAGCGCGCGGTGCGGTACGCGGTCGAGCGTGCGAGGCTCCAATCGGCGCTCGCCTCGCCGCTGCTCGACACGGCGCCAGTCGGGCTCGGCGTCATCGACCGCGAGCTCAGGTTCCTCTACGTCAACCAGGCGCTCGCCGCCGTCACGGGGATTCCGCGGAGCGATCACGTCGGACGAGCAGTCGCCGAGCTCCTGCCGGACACGGCACCATCGGTCCCCGAGCTCATCGGGCGGGGCCTGGAGACCGGGGAGCGCATCCGTGACCTCGAGGTGCGGGTGCTGAGGCACCAGGGCCGCGGCGGAGACGGCACATGGCTCGTCGGGCACGAGCCAGTCCGGGATGCGCAGGACGCGGTCGTCGCGCTGACCGTGAGCGTCGTCGACATCACCGAGCGACGCCGCGGCGAAGAGTTCCGGGACGCCCTCGTCGGCATCCTGTCGCACGAGCTGCGGACGCCGGTGACGTCGATCTACGGCGCGAGCACGATCGGACAGCGGCCCGGCATCAGCGACGAGATGCTCCGGGAGCTCGTCGGGGACGTCGCACAGGAGGCCGAACGGCTGAGCCGGCTCATCGAGGATCTGCTGGTGCTCGCCCGCGCCGACCGCGGCGCGCTCGCCATCGTGCCCGAGCCGATCCTTCTCGCGCGGGTGCTGCCGCGCGTCGTCGAGCACGAGGCCCGGCGATGGCCGACGCGCTCGATCGTTGTCGAGGTCGCGGCGTCGGTGCCGCTCGCCAGGGGCGAGGAGAGCTTCGTCGAGCAGGTCACGAGGAACCTCGTCGCGAATGCCGCCAAGTACAGCAAGCCCGCGTCCCGTATCACCGTCATCGTCGACGCCGACCCCGAGGGGCGGCCGCGCGTCCGGGTCCTCGACGAGGGCCCGGGGATCGATCCCGAGGAGGCCGACCGCCTCTTCGACCTGCTGTATCGATCGCCGCGGACGGCGCGCGTGGCCTCCGGCTCCGGCATCGGGCTGTTCGTCGCGCGGCACCTCATCGAGTCGATGGGCGGCCGGATCTGGGCGCGTCCACGCGGGGACGGACCGGGCGCGGAGTTCGGCTTCACCCTCGAACCGCTCCGCGAGGATGACGACGTGCCGGACGGAGAGGGCTAGGGGCGGGCCAGGAGCGCTGCGCTCGCTAGGCCGGCTCGCGCCCGGCGGGCTCGCGCCCGGCGGGCTCCCGGCCGGGCGACGATGACGCGGCGGGCGCCCCCGTCGCCTGGCGCGCTTCCGCGACACGCTCGGGCCGGACCTCCTTGAGGACCACCGCGATCAGCTCGGCCGTGACGACCAGCACGAGCGCGGACAGGTAGAACCAGAGCATCAGCACGATCACGCCCCCGAGGGCGCCGTAGGTGTTGCCGTAGTGGCTGAAGTTGGCGACGTAGAAGGCGAAGACCCCGGTCACGATCAGCCACAGCACCGCGAACACGCCACCGCCGAGCAGGCACCAGCGCCACGGCACGCGCACATTCGGGGCGAGGCGGTACAGCACCCCGACGGCGAACGCGAGCAGCGCGAAGACGATCGGCCAGCGCAGGACCGAGATGGCGGTGTAGCCGTCTCGCCCGAGCCCGATCGACGTCGCCGCGTGCTCGGTCAGCAGCGACGCGCCGACGATGCCGATGACGGCCACGATGAGCCCGGCGCTCGCGAGAAGCGTCAGCCCCATCGCCGTCAGGTACTTCGCGATGAACGACCGCGTCTCCTCGACCTCGAACGCGCGGTTCATGGCCTTCATGAGCGCCTGCGTGCCACCGGTGGCCGCCCACAGCGCGCCGATCGCGCCGATGGAGAGCAACTCGGGATGACGGTTGTTGACGACGGTCTCGAGCTGCGGCCGGATGGTCTGACCGAGCCCGCCCGGCACGTTGCCGCCGGCGGCGCTGAGGATCTGGCCGGCCGGGTTCTGCATCCCTGCCCAGTGTGCGACGAAGCCGGTGAGTGCGGCCAGGAAGATCGCGAACGGGAAGATCGCGAAGAGGAAGCGGTACGCGAGCTCGGCGGACAGGCCGGGCGTGTCGTCGCGCTGGAACTCGTGCATGAAACGGCGCACGATCGCCACGAGGGATCCCACGTGCGGACGATAGCAAGCGGGATGTCAGCGGCACATCAGGCCGACCGGCACCGCCTGCGTTTCGCGCGCCACCCGTGCCTTCCGCTCTCCGCCGCTCCGGCGACGACCGCGGCCTGATCCCTGCCGGCGACAGTCGAGCGACTCGAGACCGTCATCGCGACGCGCCGCGAGTTCCACGACGACGGCGTCTACCTGCACGAGACGGCGATCCGCCAGGTTCCCGGCGTGCTCCTTGCCGGTCTCGTCGCCGGGCGCGGCGCCAGTCCGTCCGGGGTCCGGACGAGGTGCGGGCCGCCGAGCTTCCGCCGGTCGAGGTCGCCCCCGGCACGCGCTGGCCGACCGCCGATCGGGTCAGTCGCCTGCACCGCCCGCAAACCCTTCCAGCGCCTCGCTCGACGGCACGAAGTAATAGGCGCCGCCGATCGCCCGGGCATACCGGGTCAGGGCATCCCGCTCGCCATCGCGCCCGACCATGCTGCCGAGCATCGCGTCGAGCCGCTCCCTGTCGCGGCTGAACCCCACGAAGATCGTGCCGTGCCTGGTCAGGCGCCCCCACGGGATGTTCCGCCGGAAGATCTTCCCGAACGTCTCCTGGTTCGTCCTCGCCACGTGCGAAGTCGCGGGCAGCGGATCGAGTTCGGCCCCGTTGATGCGCGAGCGGCCCATCACGAGGCCCTGCTCCGCGACCGGCAGCCGCTCCCACGCCATCGCGTCGTGCTCCCACTGCTGGAGCAGCAGCACGCTGCCGCCGGCGCCGGATCCCTCGGCGATCACCGCCTCGGACGTTGCGCTCACAATCGTCGGGTTCTCCGTCCCGTCGATAAACCCCGTCAGGTCGAGGTCGCGGTGGTACGGCCAGCCGACCATCTCGTGTGCCAGCGTCGCGAGCGGGGCTGCGGTCGACACGACCCCGCGGGACGCGTCGAAGACGACGTCATAGGCGCCGCCGGCGATCCACACCACGACGTCGTGCTGCGTCGCCGGGAGCGTGTAGCCGTCCGGGCCGGCAACGGGAGCGTCGAAGCCTCGCAGGCCGGGAGGGGAGTCGCCGGGAGCGACGGCGGCCCACAGTTCGGGTCGGAAGCCCGCGACGAGGTTCACGCCGCCGATCGTCGTGCGCGGCTCGCGCAGGCTGGCGACGAGGCCGACGAGCGCCCGCGGGTCCGCATCGGGCCGGGCGTCCAGCTCCAGCCAGCCGTGCGACATGGTTCCGAGCGCGAAGATCCCTGTCTGCGGTGTCGCCATCGCCTGCCCCCTGTTCGCGGCGCCCCGCCGCCCGCCCGCCGCCCTGTCGCCAGTCGGATTCGCCGCGCCTCGAACCCTACTCCGCGTGGCGGCTGCAGTTGTGCCGGCTGCCGTTCCCTGGCGCCGCCCTCGAAGCCCTTGACGAAATCTAGTTGCGTGGACAATAATTGCAGAAGCAATGAATGACAGAGCCTTCACCACCACGACCGGCGTCGGCCGGCGCGGGCCGGCCTTCCCCTTCGTCCCGTCCACGCGGATCCCGGATCCCGATCGGCGACCGCTGCGGATCGCGGCGCTCGTCGGCAGCGCGCGCCGGGCATCGCTGAACCGCGCCCTGCTGCGCGCCGTCGTCCGGGTCCTTCCCGACGACGCGATCGTCGAACCGGTCGCGATCGAGCTGCTGCCGTTCTACGACGGCGACCTCGAGGCGGCCGACGCGTCGGCGGAGGTACGCGCGTTCCGCGACGCCGTTTCGTCTGCCGACGCCCTCCTCGTCGTCACGCCCGAGTACAACCGCAGCCTGCCTGCCGTCGTGAAGAACGCGATCGACTGGGCATCGCGCCCGCGCTCGTCCGCGGCGATTGCCGGGAAGCCGGTCCTGCTCCTGGGCGCCACGCCGGGCATGGGCGGCGTGCGCCATGCGCTCGACCACGCCGCAGCCGTGCTCGCATTCGCGGGCGCGGTGCCGTTCGAGCGGCGGTTCGGCGTCGCGAACGCGGCGGAACGGCTCGGCG
>JAKAAV010000155.1 GCA_021802185.1 Chloroflexota bacterium
CCGGCTCGTCCGGGGCTCGCGTCGCCTCGTCCGCCGCGCGACGCGCCGCCTGGGGCGCCGCGAGCAGGTCGGGCCCGAGTCGCGACAGGGCCGGGTGCACGGCCAGCGCGCGCGTCTCGACCAGCTCGACCGTCGGCGCAGAGAAGCAGACGGCGACCGCGCCCGGGACCTCGATGACCGCGACCGCATCCCGCGGCGACCGCCGCCACGGCTCGCCGATCCCGTAGCGGTGCCACGACCCGTGCATCCCGAGGTGCGTGTGGAGCGTCAGTCCCCCGCTCACCCCCACGAGCAGATGCTTGCCCCTCGCCTCCACGCCCTCGACGGTCCGCCCCTCGAGCATCGCCAGCCGCGCGCCGCCGGGTCGGCCTCGAGCGGCGACGATCGCCCGTCCGACGAGCATCGCCCGCAGCACCTCGGCAGTGCGGAAGAGCGTGTCACCCTCGGGCACGCGTCAGTCCCGCGCGCCCGCCAGGACCGTCTCGCCCGGCCTGCGGTCATGCGGCGGCTGCCAACCCCGGTACGCGCGCCGGAAGCCCGCCGCCTCGAAGGCGGCCCGGTGGGACGAGGACTCGACCGCGACGCCGTCGACCCTGGCGATCTGCATCGAGCGCACGCGGCCGTCGGCGGCCAGGCTTCCGAGCGCGCGCACCGCCGCCTCGGACCCGCCGGGCACGTCGAAGGCGGGGAGCGTGTGGAGCGAGCGGGCGCCGCGCTCCAGGAACGCGGCCGGTTCACCGTCGAGCAGCACGACGTACGCGCCGGCGACGCGCGCGAGCTGGCGCGGCGAGGCCTGGCCCGTACGACGTGGCCACGCGAGGACGCCGCCGTACGGCTGCGCCGGGTCGACCGCCGCGAGCACGATGGCGCGCGACGGATCGAGGTCGGTGCCGGGATCGCGCCGCTCGGCCCGCAGCCGGTCGATGACGCCCGGCAGCGCGAACTGGGCCGCTCCCAGCCGCTCGACGAAGTACCCGCGTCGCACGCGGCCCCGCTCCTCGAGCTCGCGGAGCACCGGGTACACCGCCGCGAAGCCGCCAGGAAGGGGCTCGGCTGCCGCGCCGTCACGCGTCACCACCCCCTGGCGCTCCAGGAGCGCGAGCGCGCGCGCATGGAGGCGCGCCGTCGGGCCGGCGGCGCTCGCGGGTGAGTCGGGCCCGGCCGCCGCGCGGACCAGCGACCACCGCCCTGCGGCTTCCGGCGGAACGCCGCGGATGCCTCGCCGCGCACGCGACTCGCCGGCGCGGTGCCAGCGCAGCGCTCGCAGCGCCGCGAACGTGTCATTCGTGACGAGGCCGTCCCAGGCGAGGTCCCACAGCGCGTCGAGCAGGGCGCGCTCCGCCGGGGCCGGTTCGGCAACGCGCCGGGCCCCCGCCTGGGCCGCCGCGAGCAGGTCGCGGTAGAAGGACGCGCCATGCGCGGAGAGGTGCTCGAGCAGGGCGCGGTGGATCCAGCCATCGGCGCCCGAACCGTGGCCGCCGGAGCCATCGCCTGGGCCGTCGGTGCCTGGGCCGCGGGCACCGGGGGCGTGGGCCGCGGCGTCCGTGCCGTCCGAGCGCCTCCCGGCCCCGTGCGCGGGGTCCATGGCGCCGCCCGTCGCACTGCTCGCTCCGCGGGCCCCGTCCGTGCCCGCCGCCCCTCGCGGTCCGGCCGCGTCCGGCGGTCCGGCCGCCCCTGGGGGTGCGGCCGCGTCCGGCGGTCCGGCGGCGTCTGCGGGACCTGGCAGGTCCTCCAGGAGCAGCGCGAGCCGGTCGGGCCGGTACAGCGCGATTCGGCCGTCGTCAGCGCCGAGTCTGCCGTGTCCGACCCACGCGACCTCGCCGGCCGCGCCGAGCTCGTCGAGGAGGCGGGGGACGTACCCGGGCACCCGTACGGGAAGGACGTCGCGCTCGAGCACGCTCGCGGGGAGGGGCAGGCCTTCCAGCTGCGCGACGACCTCCACGAGCCGCTCCAGCCCGCGGGTCCTGCCCGCGGTGGCGAACCCGCCCGAGCCCCCGGGCGCACCCAGCGCGGCCCCACCTCGCGCACTGAACTTGCCGACCCCGCCTCGCGCGCCGAACACGCCGGAGTCATCGGCCGCGGGGAAGGCGCCAGAGCCGGGCCCCGCGCCGGATCCCCCGCGAGCGATCCCGTGCCACGCCGGCAGGAACCGCGCGTACGCCGCCTGCTCCACGGGCTCGATCTCGCGCCGCAGGCGGGCCAGCGATCGCCGGCGCAGGGCTCGCAGCACCTCCGGATCGCACCACTCGCGCTCCCAGCCACCAGGCCGGAACTCGCCACGGAGGATTCGCCCCTCCCCGAGGAGCCGTTCGAGCGCCCGTTCGACGGACAGCGCAGGGATGACCCAGCGCGCCGCGGGGGCCGCCGACAGGAACGGGCCGTGCGTCCGCGCCCAGCGGAGCAGCAGCCCGGACAGTGCGTCGTCCACTGGAACGAGGAACGCGACCGGAGTGCCCGGCGGCGCCGAGATTCCGAGGGCGTCCCGGTACCGCGCGACGTCCTCGGACGCGATCCAGCGCGTCTCGCCCCCGATGCGCGCCGAGACAGCGCGGTGCTCGTCGGCAAGCGCCGCGAGCCACTCCCGGGCCTTCGCGCCCCGGGCCGTCTCGTCGGGCCCGTCGACTCGCGCCGCCACCTCCGTCTCGGACAGATCGCCGAGCCGGCGCAGCAGGTCGTGCAGCCGGTCGGCCGAGGTCGCCCGACGGTCGTCGGACAGCGCCTGCAGATCGAGCTCGAGCTCCGCCAGCGCGTCCCGGTCGAGCAGCTCCCGCAGCTCCTCGGCGCCGAGCAGCTCGCGCAGGAGATCACGGTCCAGGGCGAGGGCCTGGGCTCGACGGTCGACGAGCGGGGCGTCCCCCTCGTACATGTACGCGGCGACGTAGTCGAACAGCAGCGACGCCGCGAACGGCGACGCGTGCGAGGTCTCGACGTGGCGCACCTCGATCTCGCGGCGCTCGACGGACGCGAGCAGCTCGCGCAGCGCCGGCATGTCGAAGACGTCGCGCAGGCACTCGCGGAACGTCTCGAGCACGATCGGGAACGACCCGTACCGCGACGCGACCTCGAGCAGCTGCGCTGCGCGCTGGCGCATCTGCCAGAGCGGGCGGCGACGTCCCGCGCGGACGCGTGGAAGCAGCAGCGCCCGGGCCGCGTTCTCCCGGAACCGGGACGCGAACAGTGCCGAGGACCCGAGCGCCGCCACGACCGCCTCTTCGATCTCCTCGGGCTGTCCGAAGATCCCGCGGTGGACGGTCTCCACGGCCGACCCGCCGGCCGCCCCCGGAAGCCCGTCTCCGTCGAGCGAAGCCCCGCCGCCCTCCTCCGTGGCGGGGATCCTGAGCACGATGCCGTCGTCCGACCACAGCGCGCGGACGTCCACCCCGAGCGAGTCGCGCAGGCGGGCCTCGATCGCCAGCGCCCATGGCGCGTGGACCCGGCCCCCGAACGGCGTCAGGAGGCAGACGCGCCAGTCTCCGAGCTCGTCGCGGAAGCGCTCGACCACGATCGTGCGGTCGGTCGGCAGCCCGCCGGCGTCGGCCTGGTCGTCCAGGTACGCGAGCAGGTTCTCGCCGGCCATCCGGTCGAGGTCGTGTTCCGCCGTCAGCCGCGAAAGCAGCCGCTCCCGCCCACGCGCGGTCGCGGCCTCCTCGTGCGCGTGCCGGGTGAAGGCCCCGAGCTCTCGCCCGAGCTCGACCGGCCGCCCCGGGCCGTCGCCCTTCCAGAACGGCACCTTCCCCGGCTGACCCGGCGCCGGCTCGACCAGGACCCGGTCCGCCGTGATCCGGGTGATGCGCCACGCGCTCGCACCGAGCAGGATCACCTCGCCGGCGCGCGTCTCGTAGACCATCTCCTCGTCGAGCTCGCCGACGCGGCGGCCCCCGCGCCGCCCGTCGCGTCCACGATCCGATGCCCGTCCGCCGCCCGAGATGTGCGAGGCACCGGGCAAGCGGTCGACCGCATCGACCGTCCGCCCCGCTTGCCCGGCCTCGCGCCCGCCACCGCCCCCGGAAGACGCGTCGCCGTCGTCGAGGAACACGCCGTACAGCCCGCGGTCCGGGATCGTGCCGCCCGACAGCACCGCCACCGTCCGGCTCTCGGCGCGTGCCCGGACCGTGCCGGCGACGCGGTCCCACACGATCCGCGGCCGCAACTCCGCGAACTCGTCCGAGGGGTACTGCCCGGCCAGCATCGCGAGGACGGCCTCGAACCCGGCCCGCCCGAGCGTCGCGAAGTTCTCCGCCCGTCGGACCAGCCCGTACAGGTCGTCGACCAGCCAGGTCCGCTCGGTCGCGGCCGCCACGAGCTGCTGCGCGAGCACGTCGAGCGGGTTCCGCGGCACCGTCGTCGACTCGATCGCGCCCTCGTGCATCGCTCGCGTCACGACCGCGCACTCGAGCAGGTCGCCACGGTACTTCGGGAAGATCACCCCGCGTGACGGCTCGTCGATCCGGTGCCCGGCGCGGCCGATCCGCTGCATGCCCCGCGCCACCGAGCCCGGCGACTCGACCTGCACGACGAGGTCGACCGCGCCCATGTCGATCCCGAGCTCGAGCGAGCTGGTCGCGACGATGCCCGCCAGCCGGCCCTCCTTCAGCGCCTCCTCGACCAGTACGCGCTGCTCGCGGGCCAGCGACCCGTGGTGCGCCCGGACGAGATCCTCCTCGGCGACCTCGTTGATGCGTCGCGCAAGCCGCTCCGCGAGGCCACGGCTGTTGACGAACACGATCGTGCTGTGGTGCGCGCGAATGAGGTCCACGATCCGCGGGTGGATGGCGGGCCAGATGCTGAACCGTTCGACGGGGCCGCTGGCAGGTCCTCCCGACGACTCCTCGAGCGGAATGGCCTCGCCCAGCCCCGACATGTCCTCGATGGGCACGACGACCTGAAGCTCCAGCGGCTTCCGGACTCCGGCATCGACGATCGTGACCGGCCGCAGCGGCCCGGGCTCGCGCGAGGCGCCCTCCACCATCGAGCCCGCGCGTCCGCTCATGCCGTCGACGACGCCGGCATCCTCGGGCCATCCGGCCGCATCGGGCGACCCCTGCCTCGGCTCGTTCGCCCGGGCTCCTGCTGCAGGGCGATCGTCCGCATCGGGTCCCGTCGCAGGTCGCTCGGTCCCGGATGTCCATGGCGCGACGTCGGGGTTCGCGAACGGCGCGGCTCGCCCCCCGAGGTACGCCGCAACGGTCTCGAGAGGGCGCTGCGTCGCGGACAGGCCGATGCGCTGCGGCGGTGCCGCGGTCAGCGCCTCGAGCCGTTCGAGCGAGAGCGCCAGGTGCGCGCCGCGCTTCGTCGGCGCGAGGGCATGGATCTCGTCGACGATGACCCAGCGGACGGACCGCAGGGCTTCCCGTGCGGCGGACGTCAGCAGGAGGTACAGGGACTCCGGCGTGGTCACCAGGATGTCGGGAGGCCGCCGCCCGAACGCGCGACGCTCCTCGGCCGGTGTGTCGCCGGTCCGCATCGCGACCCGGATGTCCGGCGGCTCCGCTCCCCGCGCCTCGGCGGCCAGACGTAGGCCGGCAAGCGGCGCACGCAGGTTCCGCTCGACGTCGTGCACGAGCGCCTTCAGCGGGGAGACGTAGAGCACTCGCAGCCGCGAGAGCGGGTTCTCGGGAGCGGGCTCGGACGCCAGCCGGTCGAGGCACCACAGGAACGCGGCGAGGGTCTTGCCGGAACCGGTCGGCGCGCAGACGAGGACATGCCCGCCGCGAGCGATCGCGGGCCATGCGCCGGTCTGCGCCGGCGTGGGTGCCTCGAACGCCGACGAGAACCAGCCGCGGGCCGCGGGCGAGAACCCGGCGAGCGGATCGGTGGACGAGCCTCCGTGGTCCCGTGGAGGCGGTGACGTTCGGCGGGCGGGAGCGCGGTGTTCGGGCACGGGTCCCGAGTATAGAAGCGGGCCGCCGGCGCCCGACGGTGACCATCGGCCGCGGCGCGTCGCCGCCGGCCGGACGTCCCCGGACGCCGGAAGCGGAAGGCGGCTGGACGCGGAGCGGCGGCCGCGACGCCGCGAGAGAGCGGACGGCGGCGGGATGCCCGCCGCC